>NZ_JADEWT010000077.1 GCF_015207505.1 Tychonema sp. LEGE 06208 | reverse complement strand
TTTGTAGAATTTAACATTAGTCATTAGTCATTAGTCATTTGTCATTAGTCATTAGTCATTAGTCATTAGTCATTAGTCATTAGTCATTAGTCATTAGTCATTAGTCATTAGTCATTAGTCATTAGTCATTAGTCATTAGTCATTAGTCATTGGGAATTGGGAATTAGTAATTGGGCGGAGCGAAGCGGAGGGATTGGGAATTAAGCAATTCTCCCACTCTCCCACTCTCCCACTCTCCCACTCTCCCACTCTCCCCCTCTCACACTCTCCCCCTCTCCCACTTTTCCCTTCCCTTTCTAAGAACGCTGATATCGTAAGGCATCGATGGATTGGGCGGTGAGAAATACTCCTAGAATGATGTAACTGGCAAACATAATTAAACTGCTGGTATCGAAAACTCCCTTGACAAGATTGGTGTAATGTGTTAGTAGCGATAACTGTGCTAATGCGACTCCGAAGGGGCCGCTAATACCGACGGCGGCGGCATCAATTACCCACAGAAATAATACTAGAGTGAAGGTGAGGATGGCGGATAAAATTGTGCTGTCTGTGAGGGAGGAAATAAACATTCCGAGGGACAATACTGCTGCTGCTAGGAGGATGAGGCCGCCGTGTCCTAACAGGAGGACACCGGCGGGTACGGGTGGGGTTGATGAACTGAGGGCGATCGCCTCGCAGAAGAGCAGGGGCAACAACATTGTGGTGTAAAATGTCAAAACGCCGAGGAGTTTGCCGGTAGCAACGGCCCAGTTTGTTAAGGGCGATGTGGCTAAAAGTTCTAGGGTTCCGCGCTTGCGTTCTTCTGCGTAAAGTCCCATTGAAAGTGCGGGTAGCACGAACAGTGAAAGGGAACCCATGATTCGCAGAAATAGTTGGAGAAATTCGTAGGCTACGTCGATGGGAGGTTCGGTAATTCCCATTTGATCTCGCTGGGCGATTTGGGGAATTAACCCGTCGGGGGCGAGGAGAATGGCGATTAAGAAGTAGCCGGTAATCAGCCAAAAGACGGCGGCGATGGCGTATGCTAATGGCGATGCAAAATAGCTTTGGAGTTCTTTGCGATAAATGGCGATGATATTACTAATCATTACTAACCTGGGAATTGGGGATTGGGGATTGGGTAGTTGGTAATTGGTTCATTCTGTTTTGTCGGCTGGTGGGTTTGGTTCGCTGTCTTTGGTATTTTGGGGATTTTTTTCTATTTGTCGCTTTCTGGTAAGGGGTGGCGGTTCTGGTTGAGAATCGCTAGTCGGTTGTGGCTTTTTTTTAAGCTTCCGGTTTGTTACAACTGGGGGTGGTTCTGGTTGAGAAGGTTGTCTAGATTTTACGATTTGTGGAATTTCGAGATTTTCGACAATCGGTTCTGGTTGAGAAATTTCTCTCGACTCTACGATTTGTGGAATTTCAAGATTTTCGACAATCGGTTCTGGCTGAGAAATTTCTCTCGACTCTAGGATTTGTGGAATTTCGAGATTTTCAACAATCGGTTCTGGTTGAGGATGTTCTATCGACTCTACTGTTTCAACAATGAGTAGATTTTCGACAACCGATTCTGGTTGAGGATACTCGATCGACTCTACTGTTTCAACAATCAGCAGATTTTCAACAATCGGTTCAGGTTGAGCATACTCGATCGACTCTACTGTTTCAACAATCAGCAGATTTTCGACAACCGGTTCTGGTTGAGAAATTTCTCTCGACTCTAGGATTTGTGGAATTTCGAGATTTTCGACAACCGGTTCTGGTTGAGAAATTTCTCTCGACTCTAGGATTTGTGGAATTTCGAGATTTTCGACAATCGGTTCTGGTTGAGAAATTTCTCTCGACTCTAGGATTTGTGGAATTTCGAGATTTTCGACAATCGGTTCTGGTTGAGAAGGTTGTCTAGATTCTTGTCTTTCTACAAGTTCCAGAAAATGTGCTACTGATTGCACTTCAGGTTCTAAATCGTTGATTATCTCTATTGTTTCAAAAATCTGTTCTGGTTGAGAAAATGCGATCGACTCTGTTGTTTCGACAATTGGTTCTGGTTGAGAAAGTGCTATAGACTCGACAATCGGTTCTGGTTCGGAATACTCGATCGACTCGACAATTGCCAGATTTTCGACAATCGGTTCTGGTGGAGAAAGTTCTCTAGACTCTGTTGTTTCGACAATCGGTTCTGGTTCGGGATGTGCGATCGACTCTACGATTTCGACAACTTCCAGATTTTCGACAATCGGTTCTGGTGGAGAAAGTTCTCTAGACTCTGTTGTTTCGACAATCGGTTCTGGTTCGGGATGTGCGATCGACTCGACAATTGCGACAACCGGTTCTGGTTGAAAAAGTTCTCTAGACTCTACGGCTTCGACAATCGGTTCTGGTTGAGAAAGTTCGATCAACTCTACGGTTTCTACAACTTCCAGATTTTCGACAATCGGTTCTGGTGGAGAAAGTTCTCTAGACTCTGTTGTTTCGACAATCGGTTCTGGTTCGGGATGTGCGATCGACTCGACAATTGCGACAACTGGTTCGGATTCTGGTTCGGGATATGCGATCGACTCGACAATCGGTTCTGGTTGAGAAAGCTCGATCGACTCTTCTGTTTCTACAATCGGTTCTGGTTGAGAAAGTGCGATCGACTCTTCTGTTTCTACAATCGGTTCTGGTTGAGAAAGTGCGATCGACTCTTCTGTTTCTACAACATCTAGATTTTCGCCAACTGGTGCTGGTGGAGAAGGTTCTATCGGGAGTATCTCACTTTTGTGAAAAATATTTTTTACAAAAGTGAGCATCCTGCTTGCTAGTTTAGATATCTGTAGCGAGTCAGATGCTGGGGTTCCTGTGACACCCAAACTGAGATGATTCCCTTTTATCGACTCTGTTGTTTCGAGAATCGGTTCTGGTTCGGGATGTGCGATCGACTCTGTTGTTTCGAGAATCGGTTCTGGTTCGGGATGTGCGATCGACTCTGTTGTTTCGAGAATCGGTTCTGGTTCGGGATGTGCGATCGATTCTACTGTTTCTACAGGTTCGGATGCTGAATGAGAATCATAGAGGGACTCTAGCCTATCTGAAACTGGCAGATTTTCCACAATTGGTTGCGGTTCCGATTGATGAGCATCGGCGATCGAGTCTTGAATTTCTGTCGCTTGCAGATTTCTATCGACCTCCGGTTCGCTGTGAACAAGAGTTTCTTCCGGTTTATTTTGGGCTGCTGTCAGCCTTAAAAACACATCTTCGAGAGTAGCCTGATTGCGGCGCATCTCGCAGAGTCCGAATCCAGAGGCGATAATAGCTGCGGCAATTTCTCGTCCGGGTTCTATGTCCGATTCGCACAAGGCCCGCAGGTGGTAATGACCTGCTACAAATTGCTGCTTGCGGATTAATTCGACCGATCGAACTCCTTGCACATTTTCCAAAGAAGGCAACAGCAGACTGTTCAACAAATCCGCCTCACCTTCAACTTCCACTTCGTAACCTTCTCCGGTGGCCAACTCTCCCATCAAATTTTCGGGAGTACCCGCAGCGACGATTTTACCGCGATTGATGATGGTGACGCGGTTGCAAGTCATGCTGACTTCCGGCAGAATGTGGGTGGAAAGGATGATTGTGTGCTGGCCGCCGAGGCTTTTGATGAGATTGCGGACTTCGATGATTTGGCGGGGGTCTAGGCCGACGGTTGGTTCGTCTAAGATAATCACTGGCGGGTCGTGGACGATCGCCTGGGCGATACCGACACGTTGCCGAAATCCTTTAGAAAGTTTGCGGATTAAAACTTTGCGTTTATCAACCAGGCCGCAGCGCTCGATCGCCGAGGTAACTCGTCGCGCGCGATCGCCCGCCGGTACTTGCTTAATCCTGGCCACAAAAAACAGAAACCCTTCCACAGTCATTTCTGGATAAAGCGGCGGGTTTTCCGGCAGATAGCCGATGCGCTGTCTGACTTCCATCGAGTTTTCGTGTACGTCGAGGCCGGCGATGCGGGCAGTACCGCTGGATGCGGGCAAATATCCCGACAAAATCCGCATGGTTGTGGTTTTTCCTGCGCCGTTGGGCCCCAAAAAACCGAGAATTTCTCCTGATTCGACCGAGAAGGACACGTCCGCGATCGCTGCGGTCGAACCGTAATCCTTGCTTAAGTGTTCTACTTCTATCATTTTTCCGAAGCCAGTCGATTTTAGATTTTAGATTTTAGATGTGACTCAACCGCTTGTGCGCTGTGCGTCTTAGCACGGGAACAGTGGGGGTCGATCGAATTTTATGGCGCAAATTTTAATTTGATTTTGTCTTTTAGTGTAGTCCGGCCGTAACCAAATCTATCATAAGTGGCGATCGTACCAGAGAAACGCACGACGAGTTTAGGGCTGCCGTTGTCTCTGTCCAGCTAAGGCTGAGATTGCTTTTGCAATTTTATAAGTTTAAGCAATACTTCTCTCACTTAAGTTTTAAAGTTTAAAACAATTACTATTTTTTGGGCTGTAGAGTTGGTTTTTTATTGATTTCATTCTCATTTAACTGACGAATTTAGGTCGTTTGCGTGGTATTATCAATTTAAAAATCTTGGCTACGTATGTCAATTGATAAAATAAAGCTTGAAACCCTATATATTTCGTTTTAGAATCCTGTTTCGTGCAGTTAATTGTTTTTTATACAAGTCGGTCAAAATATATTTTTGTTGGTGATTGTTAAGCAAGTGTAAAGCGGGGGTTGACAAAATTACGCTTTGATGAATGGGATTTTTTTGACGAACCGCGAAGGCGCAAAGGGCGCGAAGGAAGAGAGGAGGAAGAAAGCAGGAATTATGGTTGCTGAAATTGAGTTAACAGCCAATTTCCTACTTGTGCTTGATCTTGAGTGCGACTCCGCCGCAAAGTCTCTTCCAACAAATCAATAGTTAATCCCGGCAAAACTTCCGATCGCACAATCCGCCGACTGCCATTATCAGCAATAATAGCAAAGGCAATAATTTCGGATTTTTGCACGTCTAGTACCCAATATTCACCGACTTTTAGCTCTTCGTAAAGCAACCGTTTTTCACCAATATCATCAGCCCAAGTAGAGTCAGCAACTTCTCTGACTAAATCTGGCGGTGGGGTAACGTCAAGACTTGCGATCGAAGTTCCCCTCGGTGCTAATTGCGCTCTTTCTCCGATATAGTATGATACATCCGGTTGACACTCTCGCACTCCTGTTTTCCTGTAGCTACAGTTATCCAATCCGTTAAGAGAAATACCTTTGATAGTACAAAATAGGTTAATTGCGAAAAGTGCGATCGCATTATCTCGTGAATGATCTGGCCCTACTGACATAGTTTCAATCCTCATTTGTCCGTTGCGGTAGTAGCATTTGGCTTTATTGTAAGCTGGGTCATCTGCCATTGCGATGAATTCTTCCCATGTTGCTACCACCCAGGTGTCTGTAGGTAATTTAGTTGTTAAGGTACTCATTTTTCACCTTTTGATTAGACAGTTTGGGTGACTATTTTTGTTATTCAATGACGCTTTCATTTAATCGTAGCACATTCGATCGCCCGCTCAATTTCCCCTTTTCCAAATCTTAATTTCCCCCAACCAACCCGCACTCACAATAGTCTTAGCATCTGCACTAATTCCCACAGCCGTAACATAGCCCGAATGTCCGCTCAAATTGCCTTTCAATTCGCCCGATCGCACATCCCACAATTTCACGCTCTTATCCCAACTCCCACTAACCAGTATACTCCCATCCCGACTGATTGCCAGCGACCAAACCCCATCAGTATGCCCGCTTAAGCGCCGAATTAACTGCCCGTTTCCGACATTCCACAATCCAATTGTCCCGTTACTGTTTCCCGCAGCCAAAGTTTTCCCATCGGGAGTAAAAACTAGGGACAAAACAGACAAATTTTTGCCGGCAATTGTGCGAATTGCTTGACCTGTTGCTAAATTCCACAACTTAATTGAACCGTCTTTACCGCCGCTAGCTAAAATTTTGCTGTCCGGGCTAATCGCCACAGCATTCACCAGTCCAGAATGCCCGGTTAAAGTCCGCAGCAATTCCCCAGTTTTGGCATTCCAAACCTTCACGGTTTTATCCCAACTGCCACTCGCGACAAACAAGCCGTCTGGACTGAGGGCAACGCTGGAAACAGCACCGGAATGCCCGCTCAAAGTGCGTACAACCGCGCCTGTTTCTAAATTCCAAATTTTTACAGTTTTGTCGTCGCTGCCACTAGCTAACACTTTTCCGTCCGCACTGGCTGCGAGTGAATTTACGGCTTCTGTGTGTCCTTGCAGGGTAGTTTTTAATTGCCCGTCGGAAAAATTCCAAACTGAGATTGTGCCGTTGCTATTTCCTGTAGTAAAATAAGCTGAAGCTAGGGCAAGGGAACTCACAACTTCCGAAGATCCTTTGAGGCTATTTGTGGCGACAAAGGCGATCGCGCTTCCAGGCTTCCGAGGCGCATTATTAACAGGAGTTTTCGGGTTTCCGGCTGTGGGAGATTGGGGAACTACCGGCAGCGAAACAGCCGATCGCCATTTCATGAAAGTATTGATTTCTATCCCCGCCGCCACGATTTTATCCGAATTTTCCTCTAACCTGACAATGCCGTTAATTGCCACAACTCGCCCCGCATCGTCGAGTACGGGCCCGCCGCTCATCCCCGCTCTCACTAAGTTATTGTATACCAAAGTATAACCGTTCCAGGGAGTCTGGCGGCCGGTAAGCTGACCTTCGGTGGCGATGAAAATCGGCTGTCTCAGGGAACCGCCGGATGCAGGCCAGCCGGCTACATAGGCTTTGTTTCCCTTGGTTGCTGCGGAATTGGCTAATTGAGCGAGGCGGTAGGTTTGAGGGCTGCTGAAGGGCACTACGGCTAAGTCCATCCCCGGCACTCGCCGCACGAGGCTGTAGTATACAGAGTGAGCTACACCGTCGGGTGTTACAACTTCGTAATCCCCTGCTTTATCGACAACGTGCCAGTTTGTCAGGATATAGTATGTGCTACCTTGTTTCTCTAAAATTACTCCTGAACCGCCTTTTGGCCCTTGGATGCGGACGGTAATTTGTTTGGCGACGGTTTTTACTGCGTCGGCGGTTAAGGCTAGGGCGATTTGAGGTGATGTGAGTGGAATTAGGACGATCGAGCTTAGGGCGATCGTAGCACTCAAAATAGCCGGAATTGTTCTGCTGTAGTTCATGATTGTGTCAATTTAACATACCCACCTATCAACGGACGGATAACTTTTCCGGTTTGTGGCGCGTTGACGGTTGAGGATGGAAGAGTGTTTTGGGCGATCGAACTTTCAACATCCGCACCAGCCTCACAATATTTGACACAGCCCTCTCGCTAGCAGAAAAATTTAGAATCGGGAACCGCAAATAGACTCAACAATAGCAACTGGCTTATCTCTATTCTTTTCTCGGCAAATCAGAATTTGAGCCAAACGCTGCTCAGTATAATAGCCATTAGCTATCCAGCCGAGGGCTGCGCCCGCGATCGCGCCGACTGCTAAACCAGTGATCAGGCTCAAAACAAGATGCTTTCTGGCGATCGGTTTTTGTTGCATAAAAATTTATCCTCAGCAATTACTCTTAGAAAAGATAGCACAAATAAAAGTTATTTTCTTCCTCCTATTTACTTATTTTCTAAGTAGTAACCATACTAAGTAGGGTGTGCATTGCGTACCTTACCTATCACTATTCATAACTAAGTAAGGTGTGTATTGCATACCTTACTTAGTATGTACAGTGTGCAATATCATGCCAAATCAAAGAGCAAAAATTCCGCATCTTCCGCCGCTTCAATCACCAACTCAGCCTCATCGCTAACCGCCGCACCGTCACCTTTTCCTAAACTCAAACCGTTGAGCAAAACAGCGCCGCGAGCAACTTGCACCCAAGCATGGCGATTTGGCTGCAAAGTATGAGAAACCCGCGATTTTTTATCCAAAACCGCCGCATACAAATCGACATCTTGATGCACTTTCACCGAACCATCTCTCGCATCGCGCGCCGCCACAAGCCGCAGTTGTCCGCGCCTTTCGGCTAGGGGAAATTCCCGTTGTTCGTAACTCGGTTGCAAGTCATTTGTATCCGGTAACAACCAAATTTGTAGCAAATGAACAGGCTCTGTTTGCGAGTGATTGAACTCGCTGTGTTGGATGCCAGTACCTGCACTCATCCGCTGCACTTCACCGGGTTTGATTGCTGCACCGGTTCCCAAACTGTCTTTGTGTTCTAATGCTCCTTCCAGTACATAGGTGATAATTTCCATGTCCTTATGTCCGTGAGTTCCGAAACCTTTACCGGGGCTAACGACATCCTCGTTGATTACCCGCAACGAGCGAAAATTCATATAATTGCGATCGTAATAGCTGGCAAAAGAAAATGTGTGGTAACTGTCCAGCCAACCGTGATTTGCGTGTCCTCTTGCTTCACTTTTTCTGACGGTAATCATTTTCTGCATCCTCCTGTAATTTGAGATTATAGATTTGAGATTGAGTAATTGGGAATGACTGAGGTCGCTCGTAGTTACGAGTACGGGCTGGGACTTCCCTTCTTTGACGGAACTCGTATAGCAATCCTAAATGATTGTCTGTAGGGACACGGCATTGCCGTCTCCCGGACACGGCACTGCCGTGTCCCTACAGATGGATTTTGGGGAAATCACATTTATGTTCGCCGCACGTGATAATGATTTAGGATTGCTATATCAGTGAACTTTATCAGTGTTTCTGAGATACTTCTACTTTAAACCTAGTCAAGCTATTATGGAAAGTACGCACTTAAAAGTGCGATACTTACCAAAAAGATACTATGCAAGTCAAAGAAGGAAGTATTGAGAGAGCAAATTGCCCGGTAGAAAGAACTTTAGAGGTGATTGGCGGGCGGTGGAAAGTCTTAATTCTGCGGGAACTGTTTGGAGGAGTGAAGCGTTTTAACGAGCTGCAACGGGCTGTCAACGGCATTACGCAGAAAATGCTGACGCAGCAATTGCGGGAGATGGAGTCAGACGGGATTGTGCACCGGGAAATTTACCTGCAAGTTCCGCCGAAAGTTGAATATTCGCTTACACCTTTGGGCACAAGCCTCAAACCGATTATTGATACGATGCACGAATGGGGAATTAAGCATATTAACTATAGTTAAGTGCGATCGTATCTGCTTACTTCCTAATTTCATACCGCTAATTATATCATATCTGATAAAATAACCCCGATCAAGTTTGTAGTCAGGACTTGAGTCCTCTAGGTTTGAAAAGGACTCGCATTCCGAACGATCGAATCTGTTTGATTGTAGCCCTTGCTATCCTGAGATGAATCCGGCTGGTTTAGTCTGTTCTGTCAGGGTAATGCTTTTTTCCATCTTCCGACTGATGTCGCTTTTTGTAGTTAGCCTAAAAATAATAATATGAACAAAATAGAGCGTCTCGCTACCCTCAACCGCATTCGCAAACTCAGCCGCCTGATGGATACCGCCATTGGCATCCCCGGCACTAAATTTCGCATTGGTTTAGACCCCCTTATCGGTTTAGTTCCGGGTGCTGGGGATCTCGTAGATACCGCGTTTTCCGCATACCTAATTTACTTAGCCACTCAATTCAATATCCCGCCCAAAACCCTCGGAAAAATGATTTACAATATCAGTTTAGAGGCCGTCGTGGGTTCAGTACCTTTAGTCGGAGATATCTTCGATGCTTTTTATAAATCCAACATGAGAAATTTGGCGCTTTTAGAAGCACATATCGAAGTAGAGGAACCGGAATTAGTTGCGGTTGCAGAACCTCTTCCTAAATCGATTAAATTGTAGGAGCGAATTCACAAATCATCTCTAACTCTCACCAACAATTTCAAAAATCCGCCTCCCACCAAACGATAAATTTAAACCTAAAATTTTCCCATCAAACCGTAGTTCAAGATATTAGTTGTAGGGTGCGTCAGTAGGAATTTGAGAGGCTTGTTTTAAATTGCAGGAACTGACGCACTCCCTAGCTTTCAGATGCGTGATATCGTTTCCGGTTGCATCGGAATGATTTAACCTTACTAGAACACAGAGAACACAGAGAGGTCAGAGAGAAATGAATAATTCCGATGCTAATGGAATTGATATGATATAGCCTTTCAAGCTCTCATAGGAGGTACTATCCGGGATAGGGCATAGGCCAAACCGGGCATGAGGCTCTCCTCACTTTTGTGAGAACCGCTATATCAAATCCTCTCTATTCACTGTTAACATCATAAAGAATGCAACCGGAATTGGTATCAGTTCTTGAACTCTCAATTATCTCTTAAAAACTAACTCTAGCTGAAAGACCCTACTAACTACTAATCTGTTTGTACTGTTTGAGATTATTGGTTAACCCGCCTCCTACCGAATTGTCAAAATCTGTCAAAGCGGATTTACCGAAATATTTATTATTATAAAAAACCTCAATTAACCCGGAATTACCCAACTATAATTTATGCAGAATAGCGTTTAATAGCTTTCACTAAAGCAATAATATCTTCTTCTTTAGTATTAAAAGCCGTTACCAGTCTAACAGTACATTTATCCCACCGATAAAACAGAAAACCCTCAGCTAAAACTGCTGTAATTACCGATTCGGGAAGCTGCATAAAAATTTCGTTGGCTTCCACGGGATGGCAAAATTTGACTTTCTCAACTCCCGCCAAATCTGCGGCTAATTTAGCAGCCATTTTATTAGCATGAGCCGCATTTTTTAGCCACAGATTATCGGTTATGTATGCTTCTAACTGCGCCGACAAAAATCGCATTTTGGAGAACAAATGCCCGCTGCGCTTGCGGTAAAAAGGAAAAGTTTTTGCCAATTTTTGATTGAAAAATACTACTGCTTCTGCAGCCATTGCCCCATTTTTGGTCGCTCCAAATGATAGGATATCTACGCCGGCGCGCCAAGTAATATCTGCAGGAGAACAGCCCAAACTGGCAACAGCGTTAGCAAAGCGAGCACCATCCATGTGCAGGTGCAAATTGTGGCGGCGAACAATCTCGGAAATGCGGGCAATTTCCGCTGGATGGTAGACTGTGCCGGCTTCTGTGGCTTGTGTGATACTGACGGCTGCGGGCTGTACGTGGTGGACGACACCTGCACCAGCGCGATCGACTATTTCACCTAAAGTCTCTGCCTCTATTTTAGCATGATTTCCTGTTAGTGTCACTAACTTTGCACCGCCTGTAAAAAACTCCGGCGCGCCGCATTCATCCAGATTAATATGAGATTGGGCGTGACAGTAAACAGCGCCGTAGGTCGGAGTCATCACTGCCAGGGCTAGAGCATTAGCAGCGGAACCGGTTGCTACGGGAAAAACTGTCACTGATGTCTCGAACAAATCGGAAAATTTAACTTGCAAACGTTCTGTATATTCATCGTCTCCGTAAGACATCGCTGCACCGCAATTAGCCGCTGCAATCGCGGTCATAATTTCCGGCGAAACCCCGGTGGTATTGTCGCTACAAAAATTCATTTGAATAATTGGTAAACAGCATCTATAATATAACTCAACAGTCAAAATTTAAATATTAAAGCAAGAGAACTATGGCAGAGTACCGCCAAATAGAATACCGCATCGGCAAAGACGGTAAAATTATCGAAACCGTCCTCAACGCCACTGGTGCAAGCTGTACTGAAACCACCGCCGGAATTGAAAAAGCTCTGGGAAAAGTAGAATCTCAAGAGTTGCTACCAGAATACTATCAAGGCGAAGAAAATTCTATCGCCGAACAAACGCAGACGTTAAAACAAGTTTAGAAAAATTAACTATGTTTTATTTCCTCGGCGTAACAATTGAGACAACAACAGTGCCTGCCTTTAGTATGGCGCTAGCTGTGGGGGGCATTTTTCTAATTTTAGTTTACCTTTATGCTGCATCGGAGGCCGGAGATGCGATCGAGTTTAAGTACGATACAATTCTGCGGGAACGCATGAATCAGCTAGAGATTCTCGATTGGCAAGACTTGGGCGAGAAAGCCGGCTTAAGTCGCTTCGGGGTGCGCTTAGTGCGACAGGGAGACGTGGGAAAACTCACGCTAGACCAACTGAGGCGGCTGGCAACAGTGCTGAATTTGAATTTCCCAGAATTCGATCGCACTCTTAGCGCGCTGCCCGTATCGGCGACAATCACCACTAATCCCAACGAAATTGAAGAATTGAGACAGCAGTGTTTCCGGCTGCGGGAAGAATTGCAGCAGCAAAAAACTCAACTAACTGCCGATTTTCGCCGCGCCACCTTTGAACAGTTGCAAACTTTGTTAATTACCTATCCCGCCGCCCGCAAAATGGCAGAAGCCAAGCCGAATATGCGCGCAAAAAATCTCTCGGCTTTGTTTACGCCCTTAGAAAATCTCTTGTCGAGTTGGGATTTTGAAACCATTGGTTCAGCTTGGGAACAAGTGACTTACAATCCGCAGTTGCACCAGCCGGATGTTAAAGATATAACAGAAGGAGAATTAGTTTATATTCGGTTTGTCGGCTATCGGAATGGAGAGCAAATTCTTACTCCTGCTAAAGTTAGTCGTACCCTGCCAGCGGCTATACAAACTTAAATTTAAAATCTAAAATTTACATGGTTGCAATCGCAATTGACTTCGGGACTAGCAACACGGTTGTTTGCATTCTCAACCCGGACACCCAAACACCGGAAACTTTGAGATTAGGCGAAATGTCCCGCATTTTCAAAACGAAGCATTCGAGCGGAGATATCCGAGAAATACCTGTAATCCCGACTTTGGTGTTTGTGAAAAATGCCGGAGAGTTGGTATTGGGAGAAAAAGTGCGGTCTCAGCGTTTGGAAAAATCGCAACCAGAGCGTTTTTTCAAAGCTTTTAAACGCGATTTGGTCGCCGATTTTCAGCCGCCATCCCGCAATATCGACGGTGTAACCTACACACCTGAATCAGTAGCAAAACAATTTATAATAAGTATCTGGAAACAATTATTGGATCAAAATATACAGCCAGATAAAATATTTTTTACAGTCCCAGTCGGAGCATTTGAGCGATATCTGGATTGGTTTCGCGACTTGGCAGAATTTCTCGAATTTGCGGAAGTTCAGCTAATCGATGAATCTACAGCCGCCGCCCTGGGATATGCAGTTAAACGTCCCGGTTCTCTAGTTTTAGTAATCGATTTTGGCGGCGGAACTTTAGACTTAAGTTTGGTTCGGACTGCCCCTCATTTTTCAGTAAAAGATAGCCAATTTCAAAGCTCAAATTTAATGCGGGCCGAAGTCGTAGCAAAATCAGATGCTTATGTTGGCGGCGAAGATATTGATATCTGGATTGTCGAAGATTATTTGCAGCAAATTGGTTCGTCGCGGGCCGAAGTTGGCGGGGTTGGTTGGCAAAATTTATTAGAAATAGCCGAAAAGTTAAAGATTCAACTTTCTCAAGTTAATGAAGCGAAGGAAAGTTGGTTTGATGATGAAAATTTTATATCTTACGACTTGCTGCTAAACCGAGAAAAGCTTGCAGAGATTTTGGAATTTCGGCAGTTGTTAGAACAGTTTCGAGAAGCTTTAGATGAAGTGCTGAGTATTGCCCAGGGAAAAGGTATCGGCAAAGCAGATATCGAACAGGTTTTGCTCGTAGGAGGAACTTCTCTAATTCCGGCTGTGTCTAACTTAGTTATTTCCTATTTTGGACGACAAAAAGTTAAAATTGATCGACCTTTTGAAGCTGTGGCGCACGGTGCTTTAGCGCTCACACAGTTAGTGAGTGTTGACGATTATTTGCGGCACAGTTATGCCATTCGCCTCTGGGAACCTTATGCTAAAGTTTATAGTTATTGGTCGATTTTTAGCAAGGAAATGAAGTATCCTTGTCAAAGTTCTGAAGAGTTGACGCTGCAAGTGGCGATTGAAGGACAAAGGGAGATTCGGTTAGATATTGGGGAAGTTGCGGAGGTGTCGCAAGCGGAGGTTATTTTTAATGAAAAAGGGCAAATGACTAGCAGTTTGCTCAACAAACACACGGATTTTCGCTCTTTGGAAAGCCACCATCAGGAGGTTTGTGTGGCGCATTTGAATCCGCCTGGGGTGTTGGGAATTGATAGGGTTTCGGTGAGTTTTGAGGTGGATGAAAGGCGGGTTTTGTTGGCGACGGTGCGGGATTTAGTGACTGGTGAGGTGTTGGTGGCTAAAGGGGCGATCGCCAAACTGCAATAATGATACAATTTTTAGATAGGATTTGGCGATTGAAATCGCTTCTTGTCAAACTTTCGTCCGCCGGCGCGGACTGAATAATATCGATTTAAATCAAATTTATTTCGTGATGAAAAAGCAACAAAATAAATTCAGCCACCTAACGGCAATCGAAAGAATTTATCTGTCATTTCCAGCCAGATTTTTATTGGATAAAAACTTGCTGCAAGGGAAAGTCTTAGACTTTGGGTGCGGCTTCGGCAGCGATGCTAAATTGTTGCAGCAAAAAGGCTTTGATATTGCGGGTTATGACCCTTATTATTTCCCGGATTTTCCCAAACACAAATTCGACATTATCCTTTGCTTTTATGTTTTGAATGTTTTATTTCCCGAAGACCAAGCTAATGTGTTGATGGAAGTGTCGCACTTCTTGAAACCGGGAGGCAAAGCTTATTTTGCCGTGAGAAGGGATCTCAAAAAAGAAGGCTTTCGAGAACATTACGTACACAAAAAACCTACCTATCAGTGCATTGTCAAACTTCCGTTTAAGTCAATTCACCTAGATGAGTCTTGCGAAATTTACGAATACGTCCATTACAACCATCAAAGAAACTCAACTAATCACTGCGTATTCTGCAATCCCTACAAAAACCTAACTTTACTAACTGAATCTGCAACAGCTTATGCGATGTTTGACGGTTATCCTGCCAGCCAAGGTCATGTTTTAATTATCCCCAAGCGCCATATTGCTAATTATTTTGAGTTGCCTTTTCGAGAACAATCTGCTTGCTGGTTTATGGCGAATAAGGTGCAAGAGATGTTAATAAAAGAGTTTCAGCCTGACGGTTTTAATGTGGGTATCAATATTAATAAAGATGCGGGGCAAAGTCGCAGTCACGCTGCTATTCATGTTATTCCCCGCTACAGGGGCGATGCTGGGAAGAAAGGCGGGATTAGGTATGTGATTCCCAAGAGTTAAAAATAAGAGTTAGCCAATTGTGAAATGGATTTTTTTTTACCGCAGAGGCGCAGAGAACACAGAGGAATAGAGAGGAGAGCAATTCATAATTTTTGTAAGGATTGTTAAAATTGAGCAAAGGGCGAGCAAAATAGGGTTAAAATGTGTTTGCCAAGTCTCAAACTACAGATTAGCAGTAATTTGGTGTTCTGTTTATGTCTAAGCGCAAAAAGCAAGAATGGCTCAAGGAAACTCTAGAGCTTAAAGAAAACCACAATTGGACGTCAAAGCCGGGAACTCGTATTTTTGTAGCAGGAAGAGGTGCTGTTCGGTTTGATGTCCCCGAAGATTGGCATTTTGAACCTGATACTAAGTCCTTCCGATTTACGGATAAGAAACCGCCGGATGATGATTGTCGTTTGGAGGTTTCGTTTAATTTGTTACCTCCTGGCAATTGGGGAGAATTTCCTCTTGTGCCGCTATTACAGAAGATTGTTGAAGATGATACCAGAAATCCGATCGCTCTTGGGGAAATTATTCAATTGAAGCGGCAAACGGCCCGCATTGTGTGGACTGAATTTAAGTTTATCGACCCTCCCGAACAGCGGGAAGCTTATTCGCGAATCTGTATTGGATTGGGTTCTAATGTTCAGTGTTTGATTACTTTTGATTACTGGGTTGATGATGCGGAACGTTTGACTCCTGTCTGGGATACGGTGATGGATTCGTTAGTTTTGGGTTTGTTTATTAGCGACCCTCGAACGGGTTTCGCACGGCCTGATTAGGTTTTGGCAAATGGCAAGTGTCAGCACTAGGTATCATCTGGATCGTCGCCTCGCGATCGCTCTCTTTGTTCTGCTTTTAGGGGCGATCGCACTTCCGGCACATCAAGCTTTTATATTGGGAATCAAATTATTAGTCAAGTAAATCGGTTCTCCCGATCGCCGTTAGCGAAGCCCGCCCCTACGGGGGCTACGCCAACGAAGAGGATCGCCAATTCCCCGCAAAATGCTAACATAAATGCCCTACAATTATCGCACCATCCGGCATTAACCCACCTGCTAACCCCCATGCTTTGCGATTACCTAGTACAAATCCTCACCGCCCGCGTCTACGATGTTGCTCAAGAAACACCCCTAGAAATAGCCCCCAATTTATCAGAGCGGCTCAACAATAAACTGCTGCTGAAACGAGAAGATATGCAGTCTGTGTTTTCCTTCAAGCTGCGGGGCGCGTACAACAAAATGGCGCAACTGTCGCCGGATTTGCTAGCGCAAGGTGTCATTGCAGCTTCCGCCGGCAACCACGCCCAAGGAGTCGCTCTCGCTGCCCGCCACTTGGGAACTCGCGCAATTATCGTGATGCCCGTAACAACGCCACAGGTGAAGGTAAATGCGGTGATAGCGCGGGGTGGAGAGGTGGTTCTGCAGGGGGATACCTACGATGATGCTTACGCTTTTGCGCGCCAATTAGAGGCGGAAAAAAACTTAACTTTTATTCACCCTTTTGACGATCCGCACGTAATTGCGGGACAGGGTACGATCGGCATGGAAATTCTGCGGCAACATCAAAAACCCATTCACGCAATTTTTGTGGCGATTGGCGGCGGTGGATTGATTTCGGGAATTGGGGCATATATCAAGCGGTTGCGGCCGGAAATTAAGATTATTGGGGTTGAACCTGTGGATTCCGACGCGATGAATCAATCGCTAAAAGCTGGTAAACGGGTGCGTTTGTCGCAGGTGGGTTTATTTGCTGACGGTGTTGCTGTGCGGGAAGTTGGGGAGGAAACTTTTCGGCTTTGTCAGCAGTATGTGGATGAGATTATTTTGGTGGGTACGGATGATATTTGCGCGGCGATTAAGGATGTTTTTGAAGATACGCGATCGATCTTAGAACCTGCAGGCGCATTGGCGATCGCAGGTGCCAAAGCTTACGTGGAACGGGAACAAGTCGTAGGAGAAACATTAATTGCTGTTGCTTGCGGCGCGAACATGAATTTCGATCGCCTGCGTTTTGTAGCAGAAAGGGCAGAATTTGGCGAACAGCGGGAAGCGATTTTTGCAGTAACAATTCCCGAACAGCCGGGAAGTCTCCGCAGGTTTTGCGAATGTTTGGGAAAGCGCAATTTGACTGAATTTAGTTATCGAATTGCGGATGAAAAAGCAGCACACATTTTTATTGGGTTGCAAATTCTAGACCGTGCTGATGCGATTAAAATAGCTGCAACTTTTGAAAATTGCGGTTTCAAAACTTTGGATTTAACTGATGATGAATTAACAAAATTGCACTTGCGGCACATGGTGGGCGGCCGTTCTTTCCTGGCAAAACATGAACTGTTTTACCGCTTTGAATTTCCCGAACGTCCGGGTGCGTTGATGCAGTTTGTGGGTTCGATGAGTCCTAATTGGAATATCAGCGTTTTTCACTATCGGAATAATGGGGCTGATTACGGGCGAATTGTGGTGGGGATACAGGTGCCGCCGGATGAGATGCAGGAATGGCAGGCGTTTTTGGATACGCTGGGCTATCAGTATGGGGATGAGAGTCAGAATCCGGCTTATAAGCTGTTTTTGGCGTAGGTTTTTGGGGTGGAAACAAATTAATATTTATGAACGTGTTGAAAAAAATACTGCCGTTTTTTTTGATGATTTTTGCTGTTGCTATTGTGGCAGCAGTTGCACATTTTGCGATCGAACAAATTTCCAGCCCAGTCAGTTATTTTCAACCTGTGGATACCAGAGATGGTGCAGAGTTGTACAAAAAAGAACTACCCAACGGAAATCAGGCTTATTTGCAAGTTATTAACGTGCAAAAAATGCAAATAGACCAGCTAATTGGAGAGGTCGATCGGATGGCTTTCAATAAAGGATTGTATTATCAGGGAGAAAACAAATATTACAGTCCTTTCTTTAAGAGCAAGTTATTCTCTGAAGTTACAGGAGAATACAAAAACCTTTATGGAAATGGTGTTTTTTCCGTAATTAACTGTTCTTTTTTTGAACAATACCAACGCAGCACGCAGCTATCTTTTCCTGTCAAATTCAACGGTCAAGTTATTACTGGCGGTAACAGCATCTACGGCCCAGTCAAGAAACCCAAAGATGGACTATATAAAAATGTTCGATTGAAAGCTTTGGTATGGAATGATCGGGAAGCATATATCACAAATTACGAACCGCAAACCGGAACGCCATTGAATCAAAAAGAAGTACAAAATGCAGTGGTTACTTACGAATACAAGCACCATCCAGCTAAACTATTATCTAAAAATCCTGCAAATAGGTATCACGTCATCGGTACGCTGGACAAAGATGGTCGCAAGGGTAATGAATTGCTGGCAATTATCACAGTTAATGAAGCGACATTAGATGCAGCAGCTAAGTTAATGCGAGAATTCGGGGTGAAAGGAGATATAGTGACGATCGACGGCGGACTCTCAACTTATCTATTTAATCCTAAAATCGGCGAGATTATGTTGCCTAAATCGAATGATATTGCTACTCGCGAACTGCCGCACTATTTAGGATTTAGGAATAGAAAATCTAAGACAGCTTCACCAAAAATATTGGTTGCTAAACCAGCAGGAAAAGTGGAGGTGGAAGCAAATAAACCTTATTTGATTTTGTGGAGAGACAATATTCAGGAAGAGGTCAAGATTGAGCTGTATCAAGAGAATAAGTTTGTTCAAAGTATAGCCAACCGCGCGGCTAGCGATCGGGTTTATGAATGGAAACCTAAGATTGCTGTAAAATCAGGCTCTTTGATTCGGATTTCAAGTGTTAAAAATGCCAAGGTGTCTGGGGTTTTGCAGTTGTGATTATTGTTGGTCAAGAAATCTTATGGCGATCGCAAATTCTGCACATCCTCAATACTGAGTCCGGTTGTTTGACTGATAGTTGCATCATCCAGGCGATCGCGCGGCGGTACAATCTTCCTAATATTGAAACGATTTGGTAGTTGCGGGCGATCGCACTTTTTTCCGGTAAGGGCGATCGATCTGTAGCTGCACACCACATCGCAAATAAATTATAGTGGACATTAACGCTTCAGCTCAATATCGAACTCAAGCCGAGAACGATAAAAGTGAACGTCAAATTCTAAGAAAAAATTTGTCTGTCCCAGAATCAATGATACGCTGTCACTTTTGGCCCAAGCAAATACTAATCTTACCGGAGCAAACTCCCCTATTTCAGTCATGAAAAATACTGGCATCGCTGGTTGATTACCAATGTTACCAGCAAGTCGAATAATAGCTTTACTGTCATCCCAAACTAAGCCAAGCTGAGTTCCTATTTGGTAAGGCAATACATTCACGGTTGCACCGCTATCCTACTAACCCAACAACTTCGACTCCCTGGTTATTGTGATGCAGAATCAAGGGAATGCGGGGTAGGCTATCAAACTCATCTTGAGAGGGGTCATTGGTAGAGTATTGGAATCGCATAATACTCAGTTTTCCTTGTGGTTAGCCCGGTTCATTGCCTGCATTAAAGCTGCACCCGCACCAAAATTACCGTATGGGGTTGGCAGGTAGTAAATTTTGTAAGGTTCCAAAGGAAAAGTATCCTCACTGATATCTTCTTCCGCCATTAGAATGCGGATTAACTCTCGTTTGTCGATCGCAGACAGTTGTCTAATGGTAGGGAGTAATTCTGTTAGTGTCATCGGTTGTTTTCCTACGATGCGTCTGTGTTAACGGTAGCAGGTCAACGCATTCATTGCAACTTTCAGGGGAGTTTGACAAAAATCGGCGCGATCGCATTTTAGGAGCGATCGCGCGGCGGTACAATATTCCTGACGTTGAAACGATTGGTAGTTGCGGGCGATCGCACTTTTTTCCGGTAAGGGCGATCGATCTTCGCACACCACAATCTATTCTGGTTTTATCCAACCTTTAACGATCGCCTTCCCGACGTCAGCACGAACGCATCTAAATTTAATATTAACAGAATCTGGTATATTGGAGAATAATTATTAAATACTTACCAAACATTTAATCAGAGTTCGCCCTGTATGAAACTCAAACCTAAAATCCCCATTACCGACCATTTTATGACTTAGAATATCTAAGAATTGAGCGGACGAAACATCATCAATTAATTGATATAGCGGTTCTCACAAAAGTGAGGTAGGCCCGGTTTGCCCTATGCCCTATCCCGGATAGTACCTCATATGAGAGCTTGAAAGGCTATATTATCACGAACTCAATTTGTGCAGTGATTTGCCGTGCTGATACATGGGTAGATATCAAAAGTTACGGGAAACCCAACACGAATGGTTAAAGAAAATTTTAGAATTGCCGATAAGATGCGTTCCCCTTGGATGAGTTCGTAGACCGGACATGATATTATCTGCGTTCGTCAGTGTTAATCTGCTTAAAATCTGCAGCTAACCCATCAATCAAATATTTATCCAACTCAAGCCTAATTTAGAACTTACGAAAAAAACGGTTGCTGGGAAACTTATTGCTCCTGCGAGAGATAGTTGATGAAAAAGCAGATTTTTTGCCCTCGCTAGGGTTGATAAGTGTAATTGACTAACTGATTTCTGGCGCACCCTGCGGAATTCTTATAGGTTAAATCAGTTAAATATCGTACAATGTTTGTGGATGAATTTTTTCCTGCACAAGCAGAACACAAATTATTGATATTTCAAAAATGTACCTAAAAAAACAGCGTCCTCCTGCTTTAATGGCAATTATCGTTTACAAAACTTTTGTCGCCGCTTTCTTGATATTAACTTCAATAGCTTTGCTTTTTCCCTTAAAAAACCATCAATTTTTGGAGGATTTCTCGGAATCTTATTTTTTAGAAACCAATTTGAAGATAGTTGAAATTTTTCTAGATAAAATTCTTCTTGTCAAATCTAAAACTTTACTTTTTAGTGGACTGGCTGCCGGAGTTTATGCAATTTTAACGGTGTTTGAAGTGGTGGGATTGTGGTACGAAAAAGATTGGGGAACAATCTTAGTATTAGTGCTGGTAGGAATCAGTATTCCGCCAGAAATATATGAGTTATTTCAGGGCTTCACCGTACTTAAATTATCGGTATTTCTCGGAAATTTAGCCGTGCTGTGGTATCTGCTGCACCATTTGCCGCAGCATGGCAAAAAATATTAAACTTGAGTTGCACTCAATTTTAATGATTGAATGATCTGCGTCCATCAGTGTTGATCTACTTAAAATCTGCGGTTAACAGTTCGATCGAATATTTATGCAACTCAAGTCTATTAAAGTGGACTCGATTGAGAAGACACTCACTGGATGCGATCGATTCCAGCATCTGCAATAGTAGGCTGATGTCTGGCTCTGTGACATAAGTAGGTCGGCGCGATTAAACTGAACTATTTGACACTCCCCTGCTATCGAGGCGAGGGGATTCTTGGATCAACCAGTCGAACTTATCTCTGTTTTGTCGCCACCAGCGAGTAGAGATCGATCTGTCCCCCAGCGTGAATTCCGGTGTGCCCCACCGTATTTAAATTGATTCCTGCACGGGCTTTCAAACCCTTTGCTAAAATATTTCTTCCAGCGTTGTGGTCGCGATCTAATATCGTTCCGCAACCGCAAATATGCGTTCGGGTTGATAAAGTTTTCTTAACAATATCGGCACAGTTTTTATTTTTTTAAGTTTAAAATCGAGATTCAGCAATTTTTATTACCATAATATTGATCACAATTAAAATAAAAACCTAAATCTTTACAGAAATTTCCTAATTATAAAGATTTGTTAAAACAAAAGGGGGTGAGACCCCTCATCAACTATAGTAATAAATAATAGATGCACCCTGATGGCTTTCCCGTTCCACAAGAGCGGGATTTTTATTGGCAAGCTGGGGCCTTAAGTTTCGCAATACCTACTACAGATATAGCCTTTCTGTGCTCTGGTATGAGGTACTATCCGGGATAGGGCATAGGCCAAACCGGGCATAGGGCATACCTCACTTTTGTGAGAACCGCTATAGAATGACCTGGGGATGCAAAGATTTCAAGAGGTTGCTCAAGCTCAAGCTACAACAACGGCGCAGATCGATCGCCCCCCTGCGACCTAAACTCTGCGAAATCCCCCAAAAGCGGTAGCATAGTTTGGGAAACGGCATCAACAAAAGATGAACTTAGCGCCAGCAACAGTCCTGCAACAAGGCAAATACAGAGTCAACGCGACTTTAGGCATAGGAGGGTTCGGCATCACTTACCGAGCTATCCATACCCATTTAAACCAAACCGTTGTACTCAAAACCCTCAACGAAAGTCTGCGCCAACACCCAGCATCAGCCCAATTTCAACAGCAGTTTATTGCCGAAGCCCGACGCCTGTCCAGATGTCAGCATTCCAACATCGTCAGAGTAATCGACTTTTTTGAAGAAGCCGGACAGTCTTTTGTCGCGATGGACTACATTCCCGGCCAAACTCTCGCCCACATCGTCGAAGCCGGTCAACCGCTGCCAGAAGACCAGGCGCTGCATTATATTCGTCAAATAGCCTCAGCCGTAAGTACAGTGCACCACAGCGGATTGCTGCACCGAGACATCAAGCCCGAAAATTTGATCCGGCGAGCCGATTCTCACGTCGTAATGTTGATAGATTTCGGTATTGCTCGCGACTTTATCGCCGGCACTAAATACGCTCAGATTAACCTGCTGTCCCCTGGGTACGCGCCGATCGAACAATACCTCTATGAGGGTAAATGTACACCGGCCACAGACATTTACGCGATCGCCGCCACCTTTTACTACTTGCTCTGTGGCGTGCCGCCCGTAGCAGCCCCCCTGCGCGATCGAATTCCCCTAGCTTCTTTGCGGCAATTTGTGCCCAACCTCAGCCCCGCCATCGAGCGAGCAATCCTTCAGGGACTCGAAACCGACCCCCAAAAGCGCCCCCAGACAGTGGAAAATTGGCTTACCATGCTGCAAGACACAGAAAGAGTACCAGCAGAAAAAAAAGACAAGCAAAGCCTGCAATTGCCCGCACCTCCCCCGCCTTCGTTGACTTTGCTGGCGTTTGTCGTAACGGCTGTCATTGCAGGCTGGATGGGTTTTGACCTAGCATGGCGCTACAACAGCACCAGTCTCAGCAGCACCCGATCCACAACTCAATCCTTCCCATCTCTCGAAGATTTGCTCAAATCCCGCGATTTGTCAGGGCCGATGTTCGCACAGCCCTCTGTCGAAAGCAGTCCTCTCTACCCCATCGAACTTAACAAGCGCCCCAAACCCACCTCAGACAGCAGCAACCTTCCCGAACCGATCGAGCCCGAAGCAGCTAGCACCCCACCTTCAGAGTTGCCAAGCCCCGAAACTCCCGCCCCAGAGCCCGAACCAGAGCCTTCAATATCCCCCACGCCCGAACCCGAAGCGCCGCCTTCCGAACCCCCAATTCCCGAGGCTCAAACCCAAATCGAGCCAGCACCGCAACCAGCGGCCGCACCGATACCGGAAGTTGCGCCCCTACCGCCGGAACCTCCCAGCTACTCACCTCCGGCACCCGCCCCGCCTGCGGTGCCGAGTCCTGAAATTGTGTCGCCGCCATCAGTAGCGTCGCCAACACCGCCAATACCCAGCCAAAGCGATCCGAATTCCGATAGTTCGATCGCTCCTTACTCGCCTCCCCCTGTGACAGAAACCCCTTTTCCTTTACCAGAACCTACGACAAATTAGTCTGAGACTTGAGCTGCATAAGTCCTCGCTTTTAATACATAAACCGCAGATTCAAGGCAGATGCAATGCGGATAAACGCAGATAATTTTAGATTGTTTGTGAGTGCCACAGGTATATTATTTTTGTTGGTTAAAGTTGCCGGCGACTACTTGCTTTGATGAATCAGTAAATATCGATGGATTGTTTCTTGAAAATAACGCCTTTGGAGGCAAAGCACCAAACCGCAAAACCTGCTTTCGGCATTGGCAAATCCCCACAACCTCGACTTGACTCGACTGCATATTTCCTATGCCACCTGCGATCGAAATGCCTCTAGAAAAAAATGTATAAACCTTTGATATTTTTTAGGAATTATGTTAAGATATAGGCACGGGCGCACAAATTATGTGATGTTTCCTGTTGCGGCTGCCACATCTACTCGGTTGAGAAAGTAGTTAGCAACAAGGGTTCGGAAAATCAAATCGATGGTAGAGGTCGCATCCCGGATGACTGGAGTGTCAGTCGATCGCCCGCTCGAAAAAATTTGTTTGTTTCCAGGCAGAGATATTGTCCTGCATCAATTTCCACAATCTTCCTTGGTTTGGAAGCACCATCGAGGATAAGCAAGTTATAATTTGTTGCGGAAGCGTACAGAGATTTTTTTATGAGTAAACCCCCAGTTCATGCTTTTTTTGTAGGCAGAGCAGTTGCTGAAGCACTATACGAGCAATTAGAAAGCGCAGCAACGAACGCTTTTTCTCAACTCGGCAAATTTGACGCGGAACAAAGAGAACGTCTGCGCCAATTTACAGATCGAGTTGTGGAACGCGCTAATCGAGCTGCTGATGAGGCGATGCAAACCAGAACAGGTACTGCAACCACCAGCACTACCATTCAAGACATCCATCCTGCTGAGCTGCAAGCGACTATTGACGAGCTGCGCGCCGAAGTTGCTTTGGTGCGATCGCAATTGCAGCGCTACCGCAGCAGTTTGCCTTAAAAAAGGGCGATCGAACTACTATTGACCACCACGCGAGCGCAAGACAACGCGCTCCTGCGCTCCAACCTGCCATCAAAGCAACAACATAAAATAAGCAATTTGGGAACCCAAGTGTCTGCTCTCCTTAATGACTCTGTTGATCGCCAGCGCCCCCCCAAGCGCACTGGCGAGGCCGATGAGCCAAAAACTGCTGCTAAATCCTACAAAAGCAAAGCTTATCGCTGGAATCGCGAAAAATACTCCCGGCAGCGACGCTTCTTCGACATTTGGGCCTTTGTCCTGCTCTGGCTGGCTTCGCTGTGGTTCGACAGCAAAAACTGGAGCTACTGGGGAGGCGTCACAGAAGAAAAAAAAGTAGCCAGACGGCGCTTTCAAGCAATCTGGGTTCGAGAAACACTATTGGATTTGGGCCCCACTTTCATTAAAGTAGGCCAATTATTTTCCACCCGCGCCGACTTGTTCCCCGCAGAGTTTGTCGAAGAGCTCTCTAAACTGCAAGATAAAGTGCCTGCTTTTAGCTACGAAAAGTTAGAGGCAATTGTCGAGCAAGATTTGGGCAAAACAGTTCAAGAACTCTACCGCAGCTTTGACCCCGTGCCCCTGGCCGCTGCCAGTTTGGGTCAGGTACACAAAGCTCAACTTCACTCGGGCCAGGAAGTTGTAGTCAAGGTGCAGCGGCCAGGACTGCGGAAGCTATTTGAAATAGATTTGCAAATTCTTAAGGGAATTGCTCGTTACTTTCAAAATCATCCTAAGTGGGGCCAAGGCCGAGATTGGATAGGGATTTATGAGGAGTGCTGTCGCATTCTCTGGCTGGAAATTGACTATCTCCATGAAGGCCGCAATGCTGATACTTTTCGCCGCAATTTTAGCACCTGCGACTGGGTGCTGGTGCCACGGGTTTATTGGCGGTACGCCGCCCCCCGAGTGCTGACTTTGGAATACCTGCCGGGGATTAAAATCAGCCACTACGAAGCTCTAGAAGCTGCAGGTATCGATCGCAAATTAATCGCTCAGTTGGGCGCGAAAGCTTATTTGCGGCAGTTGCTCAATGATGGCTTTTTCCACGCTGATCCACACCCCGGCAATATCGCTGTTAGTGCTGACGGAGTTCTGATTTTCTACGATTTTGGCATGATGGGGCAAATTCAGTCGAATGTCCGCGAAGGACTCATGGAGACTCTCTACGGCATTGCTTCCAAGGATGGACAGCGGATTATGGATTCTCTGATCAATTTGGGCGCTTTGGTTCCTACGGGTGATATGAGTCCGGTGCGCCGCAGCATTCAGTATATGCTGGATAACTTCATGGACAAGCCTTTTGAAAATCAGTCCGTGAGCGCGATTACTGACGACCTTTACGATATTGCCTACAACCAACCTTTTCGGTTCCCAGCTACCTTTACTTTTGTAATGCGAGCTTTTTCTACCATCGAAGGGGTAGGCAGGGGTTTAGATCCAGAGTTCAACTTTATGGAGGTGGCACAACCTTTTGCCATGCAGCTTATGACTAATGGAAATGGTTCTGATGCAAGTAGCAGCATTTTTAACGAAATCGGCCGTCAGGCGGCTCAGGTGAGCTCGACTGCCTTGGGCTTGCCCCGCCGGATTGAGGAGACTATTGATAAACTAGAACAGGGAGATTTACGGATTCGCGTCCGTTCTGCCGAAACAGAGCGATTGCTCCGCCGCATGACCAGCGTTCAAATGAGCACGAATTATACTTTGATGATGAGTGCTTTTACTTTGTCGGCGACAATTTTGTTTGTCAGCAATCAAGTTTGGGCTGCTGTCGCTGTGGCTGTGCTTGCTGCTGGTACGGGGTTGGCTCTGCTGCGTTTGTTCAAGCGGATCGATCGCGCCGATAGAATGTCACAATAGCGCGCAATTTGAAACCGGAAATTTCTGGTTTGAGATTTCTCGCCAGCCAAAACTTAGTCTCGAATGTTAAGTTTTGGCTGACATATTTCTAAAATTTACAGCACTTAGCTGCTTTGAGCCTAAAAATACCGTTGCTTTCTCGATTTTTAGCCAGCCCATCCTCTGATTTTTTGCCCAAATCCAGTTGTTTTTGGCAGGCGCTGCGTCAGGCCGCTTGATTTACCGGAAAATTTAAGAGGCGATTTGCACCAGACGATCTACAATGTCAGGAACTAAGGTCTAAAGACACGCTCGCTTGGTCGCGAGAAATCACTCACAAGCTATTCTGACCAGCTATCGTCTTCACTGACTACGTTATTTAGGTCATGACACCGGGCGAATGCTCTCGCTAGTTAAGAGCTCTGTCGCTTGTGATTAAACAGTTCTAAAGTCACGCTTTACAGTGTTGCAAGCCGAACAAGCCCTTATAACATTGACCGACAAGCTAACATCACCCCGCTTTCGTAGGCTCTAATCGAGCAAACATTATGCGATCGCGGATTGTGAAGCTTGAAATGGTAATTGTCAAGCGTGAAAGTACATTACAAAAGTACACAAGAGTCAAACAATCCCCGTGTAATGGAAAGATTTACGGTGGTTAAAACCACCCGCGTTGTTTCCCTCTCCGAGGCCGGGGCCACGCTCGTTTCCCACTTACCGAGCTTTTTTATGAGGTCAAGGAAGTGCATTTTTTTCAAAACGGGCGATCGCGGGCAACAGAAATTTTAAGTTTCGTTCGGCATTTAAGCTTTCTTATAAAAAATTGCACCAGTTAACTGAATGTGAGTGGGAAGTCCCGCACCATACCTGTACTCAGGGTGACGGGATGAAAACGAACCAGAAACAAGTTGAGCGATCGCGAATCAGTGATACAATTGCACTATCTTGACCACTATCTCGCGAGGCTAAAACCGAGCTAAACGGAGCGTGTAGCCAGAAAAAGTATGGGTCTTACGAACTAGGACTCCTGCCTGTGGAGGGAAGATAAGACTACTTGCTTCAACAACGGAGCTTTCTTCACATCCCAATGAATCAGGAAGCCAGTGCTGTATGCGTAGCATCAGCGTCTGGTAGTTCACATCAAGCTTTTAATTTCGATGAGTCCATTGACTAATCTATGAAACGCTCTTTCGCAGGTAAGACAGACACAGGGCTAGTTCGTTCCGTAAATCAGGATTCGTACTACATAGATCCTGACGGGCGATTTTTCATAGTGGCAGACGGAATGGGAGGACACGCCGGAGGTCAAGAAGCCAGCCGGATAGCGACTGGGGCCATTCAATCTTATTTGCTCGAACATTGGGAAGGGCCCGAGGATTCTGTGCATTTGTTGGAAAAGGCTTTTTTAATCGCCAATCAAGCAATTTTGACGGATCAGCTAGAACATCCCGAACGTGGTGATATGGGGACTACGGCTGTGGTTTTGATCTTTAGGGATGAGGGCAGGCCTTGGTGCGCTAATATCGGGGACTCTCGCTTGTACCGGCTGCACGGGCCTCGCTTGGAGCAGATTACTGAAGACCAGACTTGGGTGGCTCAGGCTGTCAAAAGAAAGGCCTTGACTCCGGATCAGGCTCGACACCATCCTTGGCGTCACGTTTTGTCCCAGTGTTTGGGCCGCGATGATTTGCAGGAGATAGATATTCTGCCGGTGGATGTAAAGCCAGGGGATCGTTTGCTGCTTTGCAGTGACGGCTTGACTGAAGAGCTTTCCGATCCTTTGATTGCTTCGCCTCTGAAGTCGATTCGCGCCGGCGAGGTTGCTGCAACTGCTTTGATTGAAGCAGCTAAGGATAAAGGGGGACGCGATAATATTACTGTGGTGATCGTGACGATCGACCTCAAATAATATCCTCGCACCCTCGCGCCCTCGCGCACGCCACTATATAAAAATCTCAACCTCCTGCACGCACCGGGGGACAGAAACTCGGTTTGATGGACGAAAATCCTTAACCATAATCCGCAATCCGCGTAAAAAACCCCGTTTCTTTGTCGGGAGTGCGTCCCAGACTATGTAAAAATCTAAAATCTAAAATCTAAAATCGAATGGTTCGCGTTATAGGTTTGATCAGCGGCACGTCAGTTGATGGTATTGATGCTGCTTTGGTGGATGTGGTCGGTTCCCAAACAGACTTAAAAGTAAAGTTGGTGGCAGGTCAAACTTTCCCTTATCCTGCTAATTTGCGATCGCAAATTCTCTCGGTTTGCAGTGGATCGGCTTTGTCAATGGCTGAACTCGCCCAATTAGATGATGCCATTGCTCGACAATTTGCCAGCGCAGCCTTGACAATTCAAGCGGGACATGATAATGCAGAATTAATTGGCTCTCACGGTCAAACCGTCTACCACCGACCGCCAGAGACGGGAGAGAACAATCTTGCAGATGGGTTCATGGGCTACAGCTTGCAACTCGGGCGGGGCGCGCTAATTGCCGAATTGACAGGCATTACTACTGTGAGCAATTTTCGATCGGCAGACATTGCAGCAGGGGGTCAAGGAGCACCCTTAGTCCCCATTGTTGATGCGTGCCTGCTGGCAGAACCCAACCGCAGTCTCTGCATCCAAAATTTGGGGGGAATTGGCAATGTTGCCTATCTCCCAGCCAGGGAAAAGAGGGAAAACAACCACGAGTCGGAAGTTTCCGATCTGGGAGATGGTATCTTGGGTTGGGATACAGGGCCTGCAAATTCGCTGTTAGATTTGGCAGCGGTACACTTTTCTGGCGGCTCTTTGACGATCGACTCAGGTGGAGAGTGGGCGGCAACCGGCACTCCCTGTCAAGCTTTAGTCGAGGATTGGCTGCAGCAAGATTTTTTCACCCAAGCACCGCCTAAATCTACAGGGCGAGAGTTATTTGGTGTAGACTATTTTAACTGTTGTTTGCTAGAGGCATCCGCTTACAATCTCAGTCCTGCTGATGTGCTAGCTACTTTGACAGAACTTACTGTGGCTTCGATCGTTCGCAGTTACCAAACTTTTTTGCCGGCAATGCCCGATCGAGTTTTACTGTGCGGGGGCGGTAGCCACAATCTCTACTTAAAACGCCGATTGCAATCTCAATTGCATCCAGTCCAAGTGTTGACTACTTCTGAGGCAGGCTTGAGTGTAGATTTTAAAGAGGCGATCGCTTTCGCGGTTTTAGCCGCATGGCGGGTTCGGGGCATTCCCGGCAATCTGCCTCAAGTGACTGGTGCCCGGGCACCGGTACTTTTAGGGGAAATTAACTCTTGTTGGCACGGTTGGGCGTGATAGCATATAGTCTGAGCGACAACGGCTGTGCGTTGTTGCACCCGTATTGTAGCCAGCAGGAAAAGCATAGGAACAGCACTGTGGCTCACACGTTTTTAATGGAATCTGGCCAATGGACGCTCGAAGGAAGTTGGATTGAGCGCAATGGCGTGCCAATTACGGTTAAAGGCAAAACTTTAGTGAGCTGGAACCGAACAGATTGGTTCAATATGGTGACGAAGCTCATTTTTCCTGGAGGCGATCGTGAAGAGATTATTTTGAATTACCGAGGACACCTCAACAGCGATGAACGGCAGTACACTTTTGTACTCCAACACAGCGAACTCGGCCGCGTCGAGGGCGAAGGTTGGATTGCTCCCCAGTCGATCGTCCAGCGTTACTGGGTACTGGGAGACGAACGCCAGCGGCGGACGGGCTTTGATACCCTTCACCGCGTTGATGACAATCGCTACTATCAATCTAGCGGCCTCATGTCTGGTCATTATTTGACCAGTACGATGGAGGCGACTCTGGAACGTCAGCCGGAATAACTCTCGATCGAAAAATTGGGGCTAAAACCCCGTCCTTTGAGGACGGCTTTTTGCTAGACTGTCTAAAAATTCGGGATACGGCATTGCCACGAGTCGCCTGTGGAGATCGAGGGAGAGTCAAACTGCGGTTCGGTAGCATCACCCAAGGTCGTTTCAAACATCACCGCACAAGCAAAGGCGGTTAGTATATCAAAGAGTCAGCATTTACGAGTTCTAGTGTTTGATTTGAAAATTCAAAGTCTTGCTAGTCGGAAGTCGCGCTCAAATGTCCGACTAGCACCATTGTTCTCAAACCTCATCCGCTGCAACTACAGACAAATATATTTAATTGGTTAAATTTTTGAAGGGGTTAAAACATTAACGCTGGATTATTAACCATCAACTTTTCTAGTCCAAACGCAATCAATTATTTTTGCGCGATCGTGTAATGTCGATCGATAGATTGCTCGGATCGACTCCCCAAATTGATGGGAATCAAAAAATAAACAGTGAAATTTTCCCGATCGACCTTGAATCTGTGCAGATACTTTCTGCATAGGCCCGGTTTCTACATTCTGCTCAAAGAGTGACGCCCCATCACCCCCAACTCCTTTCCATCTGAGGGAACAGAGTAAGAGACGGAGGTCGCCTACTGCGACTGTGCTACTCAACACCAGGGTTAGGTTCTAAACCCCAATGGTGTTTGAGAAAATGACGGTACATAGTTTCCCGCAACATCATTTGCTCGTAAAGCTTGACCAAAAACTCCTGAGCTTGTTCGCGACTCATGTCACTTACCTGTGTTTTGAAGGAACACAGGCTAAATTGTTGTTCCAAAGACAATTCTGCTGGCTGGCTCATGGTGAAAGACTCCTCTGTAAGTAAAGGTGACTTGAAAGTAAAAACCTGGATCGACCCAATTTGTAACTTTTTCAGCGATCGACCGTTGGTTTCAGGATGCCCTCCGGGCTCATCTCATTTTAGTATATATTACAAAAGGTAACAATTGTTTGACAAAATTACCCTCTATCCCAAGAAATAACTTAGCAATAGAGAACGCGAAATGCCTGCAAAAGTTCCTTCTGCAGGCATATATAGCCTTTCTGTGCTCTGGTATGAGGTACTATCCGGGATAGGGCATAGAGCATAGGGCATAGGGCATAGGGCATAGGGCTATCCTCACTTTTGTGAGAACCGCTATATAACTCTATCTACTTACGAAGAGAAAAAAGGCTCAGTACGAACCAAAATAATTGAAGCGCTTTATACCAAATCGGGCGAAGCTTCTGTCCGGGAGAGTTTGGGAGAGGGGGAGAGGGGGAGATTGGGAG
>NZ_JADEWT010000076.1 GCF_015207505.1 Tychonema sp. LEGE 06208 | reverse complement strand
CTCCCCCTCTCCCCCTCTTCCCCTCTTCCACTCTCAACTCTCAGACTTGGTAAAATCGCGGGATTGAAATTCCTGATAGCACTGTTCCACAAAACCTAGATAGCGCTGCTCAAAGACTTCGGGGGCAAACCCGGAGGCGCGCAACCGTCCCATTTCCGGGGAAAATTTGCCTTGCAACTGCTCAAATTCCTTGACAGCTTCGACTAATCCTGCTGCGGTTTGGGAGGGAAAAAATAAACCTGTCCCCCTCTCTGGGTGTTGGCGAATGTCGAGCACTGTCTCCAAAGCGCCGCCTGCTGCATAGGCAATTACTGGTGTCCCGCAAGCTTGAGCTTCTACTAAAGCTATGCCAAAATCTTCACAGGCTGCATAGACAAAGGCTTTTGCCTCGGCCATGTATTTTTCGACTGCGGAGGCGGGCTGGTGGCCGAGCAATTGTACATTGGGTTTGGCGATTTGCCGGAGCATTTCTAATTCTGGGCCGGTGCCGATGACAATTAGATTGCGCCCGAGTTGATTGAATGCTTGGACGATCGCACTTACGTTTTTGTAACTTACCAACCGGCAAACTGTCACGTAAAAATCTTGTTTTTGCTCCAGCAAGGCAAATCGATCGATATTTACCGGCGGATAAATTACCTCAGCGCGCCGCCGGTAGCACCGCCAAATTCGGCGCGCCGTGTGTTGGGAGTTGGCGATGAAATAATCGACGCGGTTGGCGGAAATTACATCCCACTGCCGCAGTCGGTGCAACAAATATCGCGTCATCACGCCCAAGATGCCCCGTCCGGCTTTGCTATTACGTAAGTAGTCAAAAGTTAAGTCCCAAGCGTAGCGCATGGGTGTGTGGCAGTAGCATACGTGCAGTTGTTGGGGGCTGGTGAGGATGCCTTTGGCGACGGCGTGGGATGATGAGAGGATGATGTCGTAGGCTCGCAGATCTAGTTGTTCGATCGCGACGGGCAGAAATGGCAAATATTTTTGCACGCCGCTGCGGGCTGCAGGAAAGCCCTGCAAGAATGTTGTACCAATCTGTCTTTGAAAAAGATAGCTTTCGGGATTGGCTGATTCAAAGTCGATGAGGGCATAGACATCAGCATTTACGTATTTGAGGATTTCCTGCACTACGAGTTCCGAACCGCCGGTAGCCAAGGGTGTCAACCATTCATGAACTAGGGCGTATTTGAGTTTTTTCACTTTATGTAGTCGATCGAACGATTTATTAGCGCCAGTTCTGTCAATATTAGTCTTACCGAGAGATTACTGACGCAGTATCGAGCCATTAACCGCGTTTCTACGTAGGCGACTCGATTTGAGATTCTTCGACTTCGCGAGCGAACAAGTTTGAGATTTACTCCACGGATTAATCTGGGAGCTCGAACAGGAGTCTCACCAGCGTCGAGTGTTTGTACCCATTTTTTGGGATAGTTCAAACCAAGAATTTTGGGAATAAACGAGGTTTTTGTCAAATTTGGGGCTGGCCAAATTGCCTAGTGCGGCAACGATTCGCCAGATTGTTGACAAAAAATACTATTAGGGGCAATAGTGTAAAGGATTTGCGATCGGCTAACTCTTCGGAACGGGCGATCGAACTAACGTGGTGTGAGGAAAAAATGTCCAAATTTTTGTGGAAAGGACTTTTAGTCAGTCCTGCTGTATTAGCAGCAAGTTTAGTAGTATCTTCGACAGCCCTAGCAGCAGAGCAACCTGTAGAAATAGCCTCGGTAGCTCAAGCCAATCAATTGGAATTAGCAGGTGCTGCCACCGAGCAAGCACAGCCTGAAACAGCAGCCGTGACAGCCGAACCAACGTCACTAGCCACTAACTTAACTGTTGAAACTATTGACAAAGAAAACCTAGCAGCACCGGAAAACCCAGTTACCGAACAGACAAAAGCACCGGAAAACCCAGTTGCAGCAGCAGACACAAGCGAAACACAACCCGCAGTTGCAGCAGCAGACTTAAGCGCCCAACAACCTGTCGCAGAGGAAATCCCCGCAGTCGCGCCCGCCAACACAAGCGCCACGCCACCCGCCGCACCGACCAATTTAAGCGCCGAAAAACCTGCCGCACAACCCGAAGAGATTTCCCAATCAACCCCTCCGGGCGCCCAACCTCAAGCGCAATCAAATCTTTTAGAACAAATCAACCAATACAGCGCAGAAGACAGCGAAGATGCAGCCGGCCAAGTAACCTCAGTTTCGCAACTGTCCGACGTGCGCCCCACAGATTGGGCGTTCCAAGCTTTGCAATCCCTAGTAGAGCGCTACGGCTGCATAGCTGGCTATCCTGACGGCACCTTCCGCGGCAACCGGGCAATGACTCGCTACGAATTCGCAGCCGGTTTAAACGCCTGTTTGGATAAAGTTACCGAACTGATTAGAGGTGGTACGGGAAATTTAGCAACCAAAGAAGATTTAGCTTCTATCCAAAGGTTGCAAGAAGAATTTGCTGCGGAATTGGCAACTTTGCGCGGTCGCGTCGATGCTTTGGAAGCGCGCACTTCTGAATTAGAAGCAAATCAGTTTTCGACTACCACTAAACTCAATGGCGAAGTGATATTTGCTGTGACCGGTATCGCCGCCGGAGATGATGCTGAGGGCCGCGAAGCTGATAGAACCACAGCTTTTGGCAGCAGGGTTCGTCTCAATTTTGATACGAGTTTCTCAGGTGAAGACTTGCTGAGAACTCGACTGCAAGTTTTGAATTTAGGTTCGTTTTCTACTAACAATACCAAAACCGCTGAAGGGGAATTGCGGTTTAATGCCGGGCCTTTCGGCGAGGCTAGCAATACTGTTGGTTTAGATGCGCTGCTTTACCAATTCCCTCTAGGCAAAAACACTACTGTAATTCTAGAAGCCAACGCCGGCGCTGCTGATGATTTTACCAACACAGTCAACCCTTACTTTGACGGAGATGGCGGTAGTGGCGCTCTTTCCAACTTCGGTACTCGCAACCCGATTTACTATTTGACTGGCGGTTCTGGCATCGCTCTGCGGCATCAGTTTGGGGAAAAACTCGAACTGAGTTTAGGATATTTGGCCGGCAACGCCGCCAACCCGACGCGGGGTAACGGTTTGTTCAACGGTTCCTACGGCGGTTTGGCTCAGTTGACTTTCAAACCGAGCGACAGCTTTGCTATAGGTTTAACTTACGTTAATTCCTACAATTTCGTGACCGGTACGGGGAGCAATGCTTCTAATTTCCCGGCGCGTCTCGGTTCTTTCGGGCTCGACAGCGATAGCAATCTACCTGTTTCTAGCAATTCCTACGGCGCGCAGGCTTCGTTGAAACTTGGTCGCCGAATTGCTCTTGGCGGTTGGGCGGGTTACACCAACCAGCGCATTTTATCAAACTTGGCTACTCCTACCGGTTCTGTGCAGCGGGGAGATCAAAAAATCTGGAACTGGGCGGCTACTTTGGCTTTTCCTGATTTGTTGAAAGAAGGAAATGTGGCGGGGATTTTGGTAGGTATGGAGCCTCGCGTGACGAGTTCTACTAATCGGAGTTTACCGGAAGATAAGGATACTTCGCTGCACATTGAAGGTTTCTATCAGTTTAAGTTGAGCGACAATATTTCGGTCACTCCTGGTGTGATTTGGCTGACTGCTCCGGATCACAATAATGATAATTCTGATTTGGTGATTGGAGTAATCAGAACGACGTTTACTTTCTAGGAGTTGTATGTATAAGGTGCGCCCCCGCACCTTTTTTGGCGCTGAAATAAGCTCTAATTAGATTGATGGTGGTGTAAATCTTTAAACTTGCATTGCATCAATATTCGCTCTGTTAACCGCAGATTTCCAGCGTACAAACACTGATTGACGCTGATAATTTAATAAGTCAACCGTTCATTTCAGGCAGATAACGCACGCTATAGCAGATAATTTCCAGATAGAAAGGCAATTTGGGCAATCTTGTGTTTTGTTTCAACAGAAATGACCAGCTTTAGCTAAAGCTGGTCTGCACAAATAGTTAAATCCGTTGTTTTTCCCACAGTGTTTTTCTCACGGCGAGGAAACCCGAGTTGCACGTTTCTTTGCAGCGGGTTCTAAGACAGATATCATCTCTCTTAAGCGGTACTTTTGCAACAAAATTTATTTTTTTGTAATACAACTTTACATTGAATAGAGATTTTTGAGGTTTGTAGTGAGGAATTTAGTCCTCGGATTGTTGGAAAACTGAAGTCGGATCGATCGAACTTATTGTCTTTTAGTTGTCACCGCGTACATCATAATCATGCGGGGGCTTGCTGCGGTCTGCCCCAGACAATCCGCTCTTGTTTGTAGACAACCATACCAGGTTTTGCACCTTTCGGCTTATATACATATTTCGGTTCTGTATAAACCACGGGAACTTGTTCGCTGTGGCGGGCGCGACTGTAGTATGCAGTCATGTCGGCCGCAAATTGCAAATCGGTTTCTTGGGCGACATTACCGGGTGTCAGACGCAGCAAGGCGTGACTTCCGGGAATCTCTAGGGTGTGGAACCACAAGTCGTAGTCGGTGGCGGTACGAAAAGTGAGTTGGTCGTTTTGGCGGTTGTTGCGCCCGATTAATAATTCAAAGCCGCTGGGGGTTTGGTAGCGGTGAAATTCGATCGCAGCATTTTTGTCACTGCCACGGTAATCTGGTACAACTAGATATTTTTGCTGGATTAGTTCTTCGCGGATTTCGGCGAGGGTTTGCAAATCTTGGGTGTTGCGGTAGGTTTCGAGTACCGAAAGCGCGGCTTCGACTTGTTCCAAATAGTCGATTTCTTCTTGTACGGCGGCTAACAAAGGTTCTACTGCTATACGAGCTCTTTTAAGTTTTTGGTGTTTTTTGTAGATTGCTTGAGCGTTTTGAACGGCGTTTTTTTCGGGGTTTAGGGGAATGGTAATTGGTTTTTCGGTTTCAAAGTCGGGGAGGGAAATTGATTTCATTCCGGGTTCCCAATGCTGCAAGTTTGCCATTAGCAAGTCGGCTTGGGATTTGTGGATATCTGCGCCGGCCGATTGCTGCAAGCGTTCTTTAAATGTGTTGGCTTTGAGGCGCAGTTTGGCGAGGATGTTGTTGAGTTTTTGGGTAAGTTGATGCCGCAGTTGGGCGAATAGTTGTTGGTTGATTTCGCCGGTGTAGTAGCTGTTAAGTAATTCTTGGACGGAAGAGTTCGGCAGCGGATTTTGTAGCGGATGTAGCGGATGTAACAGATTGGGGGAATTAGATTCCTTTTCAGATTCAGATTCTGGCTGTTTTTCGTCGGGCTTTGGCCAGTCGATGACGCTGTAGCCTTCGGGGGTAAAACTCGGTTGGAATTTGGAGTTTTCTAGGCATTGCAACCAGTACAGCCAGCGCTGAAATAGTTGCTGCCATTGGTGGGGATTGAGGCTGTCGGTGGATTGTTCGGGGTCTAGATTTGCCGATCGAATCATGGACACTACTAAGTTTTTACTCAACCCTCGGTAATTCTTCAACAGATTGGTCTTTAATTGCCCCGGAACCAGGCTAATTCGTTCTTGCCAGCGATCGAGAGGTTCGATCGCGCTTGGCACTGCATCGGTCAAAGAAGGGGGCAATTCGTAGGGTTGCCCGGTTTGGACTGGGCGGACGCTGGATTGTTTTAGGCCGACTTGGTGGGCGCAGGTGACAACGAGATTGTCACTGGCGGTGAGGATGATGTTGCTGTATTTGCCCATGATTTCGGCGTAGAGATGCCAAAGTGCTCCTTCGCCGGGACGTTTGGCGAATTGCAAGTCGATGACTCTTTCCCAAGGGGACACGGGGGCGATGGAAACTAAGGCTAAGCCGCACAGTTGGTGGCGCAGTTGTTCGCTGAAGGTGAAGGTGTCGGGAATGCGGGGCGGGGGGGCGCCGACACAGATGCGGGCTGCTGTTGGATGGGAGGAAATGTCTATCCAGGCGCGCCCTTTCATGGTGCGGAGGGCCAGGGACACGGTAAATCGATCGCGCTGGTAGACTTGTTCTAGGCGCGCTGGCAGCCATTGGGCTCGCAGTTCGCTGCAAGCTGCGGTTAAAGTTGTAAAGTCTACGGGTTGCACGGTGGCCTCTTTGCGATCGATCGAATATGTATTTCTATACTGACAGATATTGGTCGTATTTTACCGATGGAATCAAAGTTTTGAAACGAGCTGGAAGGGAAAGCATATCTATGCTATAGCCTTTCTGTGCTCTGGTATGAGGTACTATCCGGGATAGGTACTATCCGGGCATAGGGCATACCTCACTTTTGTGAGAACCGCTATATAACCAACGGCTCGTTTGCGATCGAACTAAAGGTATGCTGTTGCGCGATCGATCCATTAAGCAGGGGGAACACCTCTTATTGAACACTGTTCATCAGTGGTGAGTATATTTTGAGATAAATTCACCATTCTTAGAAGCTACAGACACGCTTTGTAATGACTTTTTAAATAAAAGAAGAACTGATTAATAGTGGTTTTTACTTAATGCAAAACTTGAGAAAATAAAAATATTACAACCACTATTTACAAATTGTATAATATTGATTAATGAGTTATTTGTGAGAATTTATTTAACTGCCACAGCGAGAATCTTAGTCAAATAGTCATCATCCCACCAGCTCGAAGTCGCTTATTCTTTGTTCCAGTTTTGGAATTTTTTTTATTATCAAAAGATTAAACGAGATATGTCTGATTGTCGCAAAATTTTGCGGAGCATTATCTTTTCCGATCCGACAATCATCTTCACGAAAATCTATATCTGATACCCAATGTAAATAATTTTTCTTCCCAATGACTGCGGACTGATTCACCAAATGTTTGAGCATCATTTGGTAAGCTACTAATATAATAACGAGTTTTAATAGTTGTTTTTCCCTGGACTATTCTTACGGATTCTATCAGACCTATACTATGAAGCTTCTTCCATTAATTTTCGGGTTAAATCTGCCCTTTGATGTCACTTAACATGGTTGTGATGTCGGATTTCTGAGCGACCATGATTACTCTCTTTTTTTGTTGAACAAGCTGTATGTGTCAAGCCAGAAAATCCTTGTCTATTTGCTTGTTTAAACAACGCTTATACTCTGGCATATAAGGATGGTTGGTTATTTTTTAAGGTGATCGCGTAATCTCCTCCTTGTTCGACAATTGACTTCATAACTGACTTTTGACAGCCCAGATTATCAATCGTGACAATGCTGACCTTTAATTCTAATACTTTGATTAAAGCCGGAATTGCTGTGATTTTATTGAACTTTTTATCAACTTTAACTTGTCCTAAAACTAATCTTTGACTGGTCGCCCAAGCACTGACCATATGAATCGCTTTTTTGTCTCCTACCCGATCGTAAGAATGGCGAAGAGTTTTGCCATCAATTGCGATTACTTCTCCTGGATTGAAGCAACTAATAGATTGATTGAATCCAATTCAAAAAACATTTCTGAAATTGCTCAGGTTTGAGGCGGGAAAATACTCGCACAATTGTGTCATGTCTCGATACCATTCGGCAATTCTAAAAGTTTCTTTAACCAACCATTCGTGTTGAGCTGCGCCCGTAACTTTCGATATCCACCCATGTATCAGCACCGCAAATTACCGCACAAATTGAGTCATGATAATATCCATTAATTGATGATGTTTTGTTCGCTCAATTCTTGGGTGTTCTCAGCCGGAAAAATGGTCGAAAATGGTAATTTTAGGTTTGAGTTTCATACAGGGCGAACTCTGATTAAATGTTTTGTAGGTACTCAATAATTATTCTCCAATATACCATATTCTGTTAATGTTAAATTTAGATGCGTTCACCCTGCTTTACTCTATGCCCGGTGTCAGAAGAAGCAGGCTTGATTCCCGCCACCCTGGGCTACGTACTCATCCGCTTCACGGCTTGACTCAAACTTTTATCAGGTGAGAATACCTGGGATATCATCGCCCACAAGGTGACTATCGGTGTGTAGACGCTTTGGTAGTAGGTTATCTTCTGCTTCGCTAGAATCTTCTGGACTAACGAATCTGGCAGCAGTTTCTCCCAAGGTGAGGCAACCAGGGCAAAAATTGTTGCTTGAGAATGCACGCACGATTTGGCATAATGGAGAGAGAGATTTTGGTTTGTAAGGAAATTATCTATGTATATCTTGCCTTACAGATTTTTTTTGCTCACTTGATCAGTGCGATTGGACTTTAGTCCGCAATCCGGGAGCAAACTAAAGTCCGCACTACGAACCAATCTTAGATATGTCAATTGACCGGACACGATATCAGCAAGCCCTAAATATTAGTAACAAAATAGCAATTTTTAATTATCTATGAATTATTGGTTGATGAAGTCGGAACCGGATGTTTATAGTATTGCGGATTTGAAGAGCGATCGTACTTCAATTTGGGACGGTGTTCGCAACTATCAAGCGCGCAATTTTCTGCGGGAAATGAGTCTTGGAGATTTAATATTTTTTTATCATTCTAATACTAAAATTCCGGGCATTGTCGGATTGGTGCGCGTGATTGAGACTGGGATTGCTGACCCGACTCAATTTGATGTTGATAGCGAATATTATGATGCTAAATCTCGGATTAACGCGCCTCGCTGGCAAACTGTGAAAGTTGAGTTTGTGGAGGAATTTGCTAAGTTAATATCTTTGGATGAATTGAAAGCAAATTTTAGTGCTGAGGAGGTTTTGGTGGTGAGGAAAGGCAATCGCTTATCGGTGATGCCGGTGTCTGAAAGTGCTACTCAGAAAATTTTGAAGATGAAGTAGGATAGTTGAGGAAAGTCGGTATTAGTATTGAGTTTTTGGCTGTTTAGTAGCACAAAACAGAGGCTCTGCATTACCAGGCTTTTGCTGGTAACGAGCTATTAGGAGCAATAGGTAATATTCTGTCCGGTGGATTACCCTAAGAATAACGGTTTGTAGTGCGTCGTGGAGTCCTCTGTTTAAGAACGAACGGTCGTCCGCACTACGAACGGTATTAGAGAAATATTATTAGTTGAGTTTGTTTACTCAAATGTTGTAGGGCGCTTTGCGTCGCTAGAAATGGCCACACGCCCTACTAATATTTTTGCATTCTTGATTCTTGCTTGGGATTAATTCTTGTTGTCGAATCTGAGCAAGTCATGATTTGAGATTAAAGAATTGGAGGAAATATCTAAAATCTACGGTTGGATTGATGCTAGGGCCGATCGCAAATTACCTTGAAACTCGCCCAAAATTCGATCGCACTCCTGCATCTCCAAATTAGTCCAGTGCATCATCAAAGCTAATTTTACCGACTTGCCGCTTTTTTCTAGCAACAAACCCGCTTCTTCCCGGCTCAAATCAGTTAAATCCTGCAACATCCGTACCGCCCGATCGCGCAATTTCTGATTGGTCACTGCCACATCAACCATCCGATTGCCGTAAACCTTCCCCAACTTTACCATTACGCCAGTCGAAATAATATTCAAAGCCATTTTTGTGACTGTACCCGCTTTCAGGCGCGTCGAACCCGCCAGCACTTCCGGCCCCACCAACAACCGAATATCAACATCCGCCTCAAAATTCACCTGTTCTGCGGGTACGCAGGCGATAAATACAGTCTTCGCCCCCCGCTGTCGCGCCGCCTGTAGGGCACCGGCTACAAAGGGTGTTGTGCCTCCAGCCGTAATCCCGACTACCACATCGAGATTGTTAATGTGACGGTGGGCGATCGACTCTGCCCCATCTTCGGGCCGATCCTCCAAATCCTCCGAACTCCGCACCAAAGCCCCTGCACCCCCGGCTATTATGCCTTGTACGAGTTCTGGCGGGGTGCAGAAGGTGGGGGGACACTCAGCGGCATCGAGTACCCCCAAACGCCCGGAAGTCCCCGCACCGACGTAAAACAGGCGGCCTCCTTGACGCAGAGATTCGGCGGCGATGTCGATCGCCCGGGCCAACTCTTCGCGGGCGCTGGCGATCGCGCTTAAGGTTTGGGCGTCTTCCCGGTTGAACAAATCCACTAATTCGATCGAACTGAGTTGGTCTAAATTCTCGCTGTTGGCATTCACCTGTTCCGTCAGCAGATGCCCCCGTTCTTCCACATTCTTCATTTTTTGTCTGTTGTTAATGGTCATTGGTCATTGGTCATTAGTCATTAGTTATTGGTCATTGGTCATTAGTCATTAGTCATTGGTCATTTTAGCCACAGCAAGTCGAAGGCTAGTCATTGGTCATTAGTCATTGGTCATTTTATTTTAGCCGCAGCAAGTCGAAGGGTAGTCATTGGTCATTAGTCATTGGTCATTGGTCATTGGTCATTGATTTAGAGGAAAACCGCAGATAAATGCAGACAAACCCAGATACCTTTTAAATCTTGAGGCGAATGAATGCAATTCAAGTTGACTCATGACTCAGTAGTTCAGTAGCCATGACTATTGACTATTGACTACTAAGAGGGCCCGCACGCACCATCCACCGCCCCTACCCTACTGACGACTAAGAGGGCCCGCACGCACCATCCACCGCCCCTACTGACAACTGACAACTGACTACTGACTACTGACTACTGACTACTGACTACTGACAACTGACTACTGACTACTGACTCTTACAGAAGTCCTTCTAGTCGGCGGCGAATAGAATCCAGTTCGTTTTGGGAAACCTCAGAGTCCGAGTCCGCCTCCGGCTCCGGCTCTGGTTGCCCCTGCGCTTGCCACTGAGTCTGTGTTACATTGTCTTCTGGCGGAATCGCTAGCGCGCCCGCCGGTACCAGTTCCCAATCATAATCAACACTGTCGCAGAACTCCTTAATTTCTCGATCGTCGATCGCCTCGACAGTCGGTTCGGGGAAATCCTGAGCTTCCAACATCACGCCAAAGCGGGTGGCGTCGTCTTCTGACTCAAACATCAGAACTTTGTTGCGATCGCCGAGTTGAATGGTATGAATTCCCTCATTCTCGGTGCGGGCATTGAAGAGTAAGACGAACACTCGCATAAGTTTTAAAGACCTTCTTAACCACCGTTTTTTTATCTTAGAAGCGATCGGGCGATCGATTTGAGATTTGAGATTTTTGATTGAGGGTCGATCCTGCACGCGGCGCGATCGAGAGGATTTGAGGGATTTAGACAACTCGGTTGGAGATTTGAGATTTTTGATTGAGGGCCGATCCTGCACTGGGGGGAGAATCTAGAGAATTTGGGGGAGTTGGAGGACTTGGTTTTGGGTGGTGTTGCGTGTTTTGATTAAGTTCGGTAAAGGTTTTTGCAGTCTACCCTAGAGTGTGGGCGTGCCTTCTGCCGAGAGTTGGGCCCGATCGGCACTTCCGGCCTCTGTTCTGAGTCTACCAAAGGCAGAAGGCAAAAGGCAAAAGGCAAAATCAAAGAAATTCTACCGCATCGAACATTGGTTGATTTCCTTATTGGTGAATTCTCACAAGCTCTGAGAGACAAGCATGACTAACTCCGACGATGACAAAAACCAACTCGCACCCCGTCTCAGCCGCCGCTGGTGGCGCGTGCTGCTGCTTAGCGGTACGGGATTGGGCATTCTCGGCCTGGTTGGGGCGGTGGCCGCACAGGAGTGGGTGCGGAAAAACTTAGCTCCTTTGGTGGAATCTGAGGTCAGTCAGACACTCAAGAGGCCCGTGCAAATCGGAACATTGGAGCGATTTTCTCCGACTGGTTTGCGGTTTGGCCGATCGAGCGTACCCGCAACTCCTACCGATCCAGATTACGCCTCTACAGAAGCAGTAGAAGTAAAATTTTCAATTTTGCCGCTGCTGTTCAACCGCACTCTAAAATTAGATATTACCTTAATTAAACCCAGCGTTTATATCGAACAGGACAAGCAAGGTACCTGGATTAATATTCCTACATCCGAGCCCAAAAAACCAGGTTTATTTAAAACAGAAATAGATGCCGTGCGAGTTGAAAATGTCAGCGCACTTTTGGTACCAAATCCCCCCATCGGACAGCCAAAATCGGCTCCTATTTCTGTAAGTCTTAACAACGGCAACGCTTTATTTCGCGAGCAAAATCACCGCATCCTCTACGAACTCAACGGTCAATTTACTAATAATGATAATTTTGCAGTCAAGGGCGATTCTCTGTTGCCTATGGCGCAAACTAACCTGCAGTTGCAAGGTCAAAATTTGCCTTTGTCCGACCTCGCCCGCTTGCTAAAACTTCCGGGAATCTCTTTACAAAGAGGTCTGGCAAATAGCAACTTAACCGTGCAATTGCGAGAGAATAAATTATCAGCACTTACGGGAACGGCTAGTTTTGCCGGATTGCAAGCAAATATCAAGCCCCTGAAACAAACAATCCAAAATAGCAGCGGTCAATTGCGGTTTCAGGGAACTAATGTGATTGTGGATAGTTTGACTGCTAATTATGGTCTAATTCCAGTTAAAATAGCCGGAACAGTCGCAACAGGAGCAAATTTTAACCTAGATCAAGCTAGCTTCAATCTCATAACAAACCTGCAGCCGGTAGCCGTGGCAAATGTTGTCAGTACGGTAGAAGCAGAGTTAGGGCAGAAAGTGGTATTGCCGATCGCAGTAGCCGGAGAAATCAAGGCAGATACCAAACTGACTGGAACCGTTGCAAACCCACTGCTGACTGGTACGATCGCCTCCACAAAACCCGCTGTGGTCGATCGCCTGCAATTAAACAATATTAGCACTAATTTTAAGCTGGAACCGAGGAGAATGGCTCAAACCCCAACTCCCAAAACCCAATCTTCTCTTCCCCCATTTTCCTCTGTAGGTTTGGCTGTGGGCGATATCTTGGTAGTGCCGGCTGCCGGTGGTAAAATTAGCGGTAAAGGTGAAGTCGATATAGCTTTAGGAAGCGGGAATTCGCGATCGGGTTTGGTGTTTGATTTGCAAGCAGAAAATGTACCCGCAGATAATCTCGCCCAAATTTACGCTGTCCAGATTCCTGCTACTGTTAAAATCGGTAATCTCTCCGCCAAAGCTCAACTTTTCGGCCCTTTTGACAACATCCAAGCTAGAGTTCAATGGGAAGCGCTGCAAGGAAGTTTTCCCGCAAGTGGTGAAATTATCGCCGCAGGTAATGCGGTGGATTTGCAAAATACCGTTGTCAAAATTGGCGACACTAATGTAAAGGTGGATGCAGCCTTAAAAAATCGTCAGTGGGAAGCGTTGATCGAGGGCGATCGCATAGCTATTAATAGTTTGCAGCAAGTCTTGCCAGAACTTAATTTACCTCCGCAATTAACAGGTTTTTTCAGCGGAACCGCCGAGGCTGCGGGAACTCTGGACGATTTGAGTTTGAATGCGATCGCTGCTAACGCCAAAGGAACACTAGATATTGCTGACAGTATTGTTAATGTTCGTGGCAAACTAGAATCCGGCAGGTGGCAAGCTTATGGCAATACAGAACGAGTTGCTGTCAATCAATTAATTGATATTGGTTTACCGTTTTTCAACCTAAAATCCTCAGCAAATCTCGACAATATCAAATCCAAAATCCAAAATCTTAAATCCTTGGGCGGACAGCTAACAGGTGAAGTTTTAGCTACGGGAAATGTTGACAATTTGACCGCTAGCGGCATCAATATTAAGACCGACGGCAAACTCAATTTTGCTGACAGCAATGTTAATTTGCAAGGAGAATTGACAGAGGGAAATTGGCAAGCAACCGCAGAAACCGATCGCACTTCCATCAGTCGCTTGGTAGATTTAGGATTGCCGCTGTTAGATGTCGCTTCCGCCTTCAATCCCGAAAATCAACAATATAGCAATCTAAGATCCAAAATCCAAAATCTCAAATCGATTGATGGACTGCTATCTAGTCAGTTTACCGCAGCGGGAAGTCTTGACAATTTGACCGCTAGCAGCATCAATGCCAGCGGCAGAGGCCAACTCAATCTTGCCAGCAGCAATGTCAATTTTAAAGGAGAATTGGCAGAGGGAATTTGGCAAGGAATCGCAGAAACCGATCGCACTTCCATCAGCCGCCTGGTAGATTTAGGATTGCCGCTGTTAGATGTAGCTTCAGCATTCAATCCCGAAAATCAACAGTACAACAATCTAAAATCTAAAATCCAAAACCTCAAATCCCTTGACGGACAAATATCCAATCAAATTCAAGCGTCGGGAAATCTGAACAATTCAACCGCCGCCGATATTTCAGCCAACAGCAGCGGCAAACTCAATATTGCCGACGGTACTGTTGCCTTTAAAGGTAAATTAGATGGTGGACGGTTGCAAGTTTTTGCTGATGCCGATCGAGTTATTCTCAGCCGCTTAGAACAAACAATCCGCGATACCCAACTATTTACCCTGACGGCAACTTTGCCCAAAGGATTTGACGGCAGAGTTAACGGCCAACTGGAAGCAGCGGGCAGTTTGAATAACTTGACAGCCAAGGGAATTAGTGCTAAAGCAGAAGGACGAATTTTGGTCGATCGACTAGGGGCGATCGATACTGCAGCCACATTGGAAAACGGCAACTTAGAAGCATTGCTAGAAACCAACGGAGTTACAGTCAGCAACTTAGAACAAACCCTCAAACAAACAGGTTTGCTGACAGCCAATTTACCGCCAGAAATTGCCGGCACCCTCGACGGTAAAGTCCGAATTTTAGGCAGTGTAGATAATTTAACTGCCAACGGCATCACCGCCAAGGGCGACGGACAAATTCGACTCGCCAACGGCGGCGGAGTTGTCAACGCCACAGGTAGCGCCGCCTCCGGGAATTGGCGCGCGTCAATCGAAGGCGACCAAATTGCCTTAAGTCGCTTCCAGCAAGCCTTTGAAGCCCAGCGCCAAAGCTTGCAAGCCAGCGGTTTAGTCTCCCAAGCCCAAAATCTCCCGCTATTGCGAGGCATATTTAACGGCAATGTCAATTTATCCGGCCCGATAGCCGCTGCTTCGGGGGCACCGCCCCTACAAAATGTTCGCGCCGGCGGCAGTTTCCGCATCTCCGAATTGCCGTTTTTGAAACAACCTTTTGACGCAGTATTTAACTGGGACGGAAAGCGGGTAGAAATAGAAAAAGCTGCAACTCCCGGTTTGACAGCCAGCGGTTTTGTGAATGTCGAACTCGAAGGTAAAGGATTGCCCTCAATTGAAAATTTGGATTTGGATATCAAACTCTCCAATTTTAACCTCGCAGCCTTACCAACAGAACAGTTGGCATTTTTGAAAGCAGGGAATGTCAACAATTCTTCAGAAACAAATCAGCCTGTTCGCGGCAATGTCGATTTCACGGGCCGCCTCACCGGAAATCTCTCCGCCCTCAGCTTGGTTGGCGATGTGGAAGTGCGGAATTTGGCAGTAAATCAAGTTGAATTCGATCCTGTACTGGCGGGGATTGTGAGTGCGAATTCCGATAAAAGTGTAAACTTGCGTTTGGCCGGCGCAAGCGACAAAATTGAATTAGCTTTAAATTCATCTTTTCTGCCGACTTCTTTCTTAGTTAAACGCGGGGAATCTGTAGCCCGCGGCGAAACTGAGGGAGAAACTTTGCGAGTGAATTTAAGCGATTTTCCCCTCGCTGCTTTGAATCTGTCGCCCGGTAAAGATGCCGGTTTGGGGCCGATAACTGGTACGGTTTCTGGACAGGTGAATGTACCGGGCTGGAAGATGCCGTTAAATCCGCAGACTTTGCAAGCAAATGGACAAATTGCGATCGCCCAACCGGCGATCGGCTACATTAAAGGTGATAGTTTTCAAGCCGAATTTAGCTATGAAGGAGGCAGCGCCACTCTGACAAACGGCATCTTCCGCCAAGGTACGGGTGAATACTTAATTTCCGGCAATGTGAAAACCGGCGCAAACCCGGAATTTGCCGGGAAAGTTAACATCAAGCAGGGCAACTTGCAGCAGATTTTAGTCGCTTTACAATATTTCAATTTAGGCGATTTAGCCAGAGGCCTCAAACCTCCCGTTTACGCTAACGCCGCCGACGTGCAAACTGTCGCAGTCGGAGAACCGGAAGCCCCGTTAATCGAACAGTTGCGCCGTTTGGCAGAAATTGAAGTGCTTTTGCAGCAGCGGCAGGAGGTGATGGCCCAATCGCAAAAATTGCCGCCGCTATCTCAATTGCAGGGGACTTTTGGCGGGGAAATTGCTGTCGCGGGTTCTTTGCGAACCGGTGTGCAAGCTAAATTTAATGTTGAGGGCGATAATTGGCAGTGGGGCCAATATGTCGCTGAAAAGTTCAGCATTGAGGGTGGTTTTCAGGACGGGGTTTTAACTATTTTACCTCTGGAAATTCGATCGGGCAAAAGTACGATCGGCTTTTCGGGACAACTAAGTCAAAAAGCTCAATCCGGGCAGTTGCGAATCGAAAATGTGCCGGTGGAAAAGTTAGCCGAACTGGTAGAATTGCCCTTTGTCGATGTCACCGGAAATTTGAATTTGCGGGCGAACTTGGCCGGCAGTTTGGAAAATCCGCAGGCCACCGGAGAATTGAGTTTGGTTGACGGTACGCTCAACGGAGAACCGATTAAACAAGCCGACGGCAGTTTTAGTTACAGCAACGCCCGCCTCAATTTTGGTGGCAGCGCTTTGGTGACTCAAGTCGAACCGATTGAGGTTCAGGGAAGTTTGCCTTTTGAGTTGCCCTTTGCTGCTGTAAAACCTGACAGCAATCAAATTGATTTGAGGGCGAATTTGAAAAATGAAGGATTGGCAATTATTAATGTCTTGACTCCCCAAGTTGCTTGGGTCAGCGGCAAGGGACAGGTGCAAATTCGTGTCGGAGGGACGCTGCAAGAGCCTGTAGCGGAAGGAATTGCAAATTTTGAAAATGCTACCGTCCGGGCGAGGGCTTTCCCAGAACCGCTAACAGGGCTGACTGGGACGGTGCGCTTTGAGGGCGATCGAATTCGGGTAGAAGGAGTTCGGGGACAGTTGAGTCAGGGAGAAGTTGTGGCGCAGGGCGTGATTCCCCTGTCCGTGCCCTTTACCAAGGGCGATGTCGATGCAGAGAATCCTTTGGCTGTCAATCTCGACAAGCTGGCCTTGAATCTCAGAGGGTTGTATCGCGGTGGCGCAGTCGGTCAAGTCCAAGCCAGGGGCACGGCTTTTCGGCCGCGCTTGAGCGGTAACATTGAACTCTACGACGGCGAAGTATTTCTCCCAAGTGCGGGCGGCGGTGCAACTCAGTTAGTTTCTTCGCCTTCCGATTCCCCCTCTTCTCCTGCGACACAAGCTTCCCCTTCCGATTCCCCGTCTTCTCCTGCGGCCCCTCCTTCGCCTTCCGATTCTCCTTCCACGGCTTCGGCTTCTTCTTCCCCTTCCTTTGATGTGGTGTTCAGGGATTTGCAACTGAAGTTGGGCCGGGGAGTGCGGGTAACGAGTCCGCCGATATTGAGTTTCCAGGCGACTGGGGGTTTGACGGTGAATGGAACTTTAGACGATATTCGCCCGGAGGGTACGATTCGGTTGACTTCGGGGGCGGTGAATTTGTTTACAACGCAGTTTAAGCTTGATAAGGGATACCCGCAAACTGCTACCTTTATAGCGGGACAAGGACTCGATCCGACGCTGGATGTGAGGTTAGCAACTTCGGTACAGGAAGTAACGCGCTTCCGCACTCCGGGAACTTCTGTCGCCTCTGAAATAGCCGACGAACCGACAAGTTTCGGCAGCGTGCGGAGTGTCCGAATTCAAGCGTTAGTGCAGGGAAGGGCTTCTCAGTTAGCCGAAAATCTGGAGTTGAGGAGTTCTCCAAGTCGATCGGAAACAGAGATTGTAGCGCTGTTAGGCGGCAGTTTCGTGCAGACATTGGGACAGGGAGACAGTACACTGGCGATCGCAAATCTAGCCGGTGCGGGTTTATTAAACAACCTGCAATCCGTGATTACCAACGCCACAGGATTGACGGAATTTCGGTTATTTCCGACTAGAATTCGAGGCAACCAAGGAGAAACAGCCAGTTCCAGTTCTGGGGGCGCTTCCGGTGCCGGTTCCCTCGGCATAGGTTTAGAAGTTGGGGCCGATATCACGCGCAATCTTTCGGCATCAATCATTCGAGTTTTGTCAGCAAATCAGCCGACAGAATTTAATTTGCGCTATCGATTGAGCGACAAGATTTTGCTCAGAGGTTCAACTAATTTTCAAGGAGACAATCGCGCCACCGCTGAATACGAATTGAGGTTTTAGTTATTGGTTATTAGCTATTGGTTAGTGGTTATTAGTGATTAGTTATTAGCGATTAGTTATTGGTGATTAGCGATTAGTGATTAGTCATCAGTTATTTGCTAGCAATGACCAATGACCAATGACCAATGACCAATGACCAATGACCAATGACCAATTCCCCATTCCCCATTCCCATTTGTGAATAATTTGCTATAATAGTAACAGCAGCAAATTAATCCTGCCAATCCCGCACCAAAGATTATAGGAGTTAAGTCAAATGGCAAACAAACTCCAAGTAAAAACACAGTCGATCGGCTACAGTGACTTTTACTGGAACCAGTTTAGTCCGAGAGTCGCGACTATCAGCAGCATCCGCAACGCCAACCACTGGGACGGCGGATATATTACCTACATTGCATTTGCCACAAAAGTTGAAGCTACAGCAGCAATGAAATATTTGCTGCTGCATCAAAAAGCTGCCGATGTCGATATGCGAAAAGCCAAGAGAATGAAAGCAAAAGGCATTCGGTGGGAGCTAAAAATTCGGGGATTAGCTTTTAATCAAGTGTTGAAATGTGCAACTATGGATATAACTGGAAAGCTAGTTATATCGCCGGAAACAATCGGTATAACCACAGGCTGATAGCTGCCATACATATGATAGTCCTCTCCTAAGAAGCCTGCTTTTTGCAGGCTTTCCAGTCAGCCCCCCAAGTATTCTTTGACACCAATAGGTAATGCCCAGTCGCTAGAACTATCGCGTACAGTCTATATTGCATAACGTCTAATATCGCGATCGATTACCCTCACAAAAACCGTTTGTAGTGCGGACTTTAGTCCACTTAAAACCTTAGTTGCAGACTTAATTCCGCGCTACGAACCTTACTTATTTGTAGTAGCGAGTTCGCGACAGCACTATAATAAAATACCAGATGTTCCCGTTAAATCACCCCTAGCAGCCTTGGCTTTTGATTGTCCAATTTATCTTTTTTTCTGATAACTATGAGCTAGCTCATAGAAATTGCTAATAAAAACTGTCAGACTAAAAGTAATTCTCAGGTTATGAGGGTAATGATAGGGCTATCAAAAAAGCAAAGATAACCGCATCTAAACAAGTAGAAACCCTCGCGCAACTCTACCTGAAAGCCAAACCAGCCGAGATTGCTGAAAACCATCGTCCAACTCTGTGATTGGCTGATGGATGAGTTCCATCAATTGCCTTTAAATCTGCAATTTTCAAATTATGCGCGTTATGAAAACGCCCAAGAGATGTTTGCCGATATTCAACGAGGGCAGCTTTGGGTATCCGCTGACAGTTACGATTCTGCTGTTTATCCCAATCCGATATATGGATTAATTTTTCAGGGAATGTACGATTGGGATCGCTATTTGATAGGTAGTGATTTCAGCCTGGAAGGAGAAATCGCGGCTTACAAATTCACTGCAAAGCCTGCGCCAAGTTAGGACATCCAGAAGATTCTATATTCTGAAATTGTGCTGCGCTGTGCGACTCATCTTTATCTGGGAAATAGAGCAGCTCCTAAAATTGTTTTTCCGTAATTTGTTATAGAGGTAAACGATAATGCACGAATGTCCTTGTTGTTGTTATCCATTAATGCAGCACATTGAAAACAATAAAATTTGTTGGTTTTGTAACCGCTGTTGGGCCACTATGCCTGTCTTTTATGAAGTAAAATATACCTCAAATATCAAAAAAAATGAGGAATTAAATACTTTTGGGCGCGATAACAGTGTCACAATCGATGAGAAAATTTTAGAATGTAAGTAGGTAGTCTGGAAAAAACCTATCTATATAATAAAACATTAAGTTACCTAATTGGAGTTAAACTTAAGACTTGGTGTAGTGTAGTTTCCCCTTTGTCGTCTAACTTCTACTCCATGAATTACGGCCTAGGCAAGCTCTAACTCATTATCAAACAAATGTCGCAGCTAATTCATATTTTTTAATGTGTTGCACTCCAATTCAATGGGGTTCATTTCTGAACAGTACTTGGGCAAAAAAAGATATATAGGGCTTGATTTTCCCAAGGCGGCCATAACTCTTGGACTTCTTTGCATCGGTGCCCAAGGCCGTTGTCTTGTACGATTACTCTCAGTCGTCCAATCTCCGCAGCTTCCTGGGCTTCTCGTTCCATCATTTTGATATAAGCTTTCGATCAACACCCCCAATTACGCTTACCGTAAACAAAACTGATTAAGGGTTGAATAAGTCCGACAATACTTAGTCTGCGACCACGCCGCGAAAGTTTGTTCCAACCGTTTTTGCTCACCGATTGGGTAATAAGTATAACCAGGTTCACTCCACGCACTCGTACCCTGATTCATCTAAATACTTTAAGTCAATTCCTCCCGTCCCTGCCTCTAATTACAACATATCTAAGTCGGATTGCTTAGTTTCTTGTACTATGGGGTCTTGTTTTCCGTTCTGACTTTTTCTCTAACGTTTCCAAATCAACCTTTTTTTAGTATCCGTCTTAATCGGTCGGTACTTAGTTGAACAGAACGTTCTTTTTCTAATTTCGGGACTAACTGAAGACTGTTATATGTACGTGGTTCGTTTTTGAGGCATTCTTTTCAAAACTCTATATCTGACTCTTTCCACTTGGGTTTTGCCCCTCGACCAGGCGATTCCCAAAGCCCTTCCCTGCCTAGATGCGACCATTTATGTAAAACTTCTCTCACTATTTGTGGAGTCCACTTAAAATGAGCAGCTATTTTTTCAACGTACCAGCCATGTGCATTTAATCTAATTACTTCTGCTCTATCTTTGACTTTTTGTGGAACCTCCGCAATTCTCAGTTCTAATAGAGTGTTGTCTTGTTGTTGAGTCAGGAATACCCTTAATCTAGCGGCCATATATTGAGTTAAGTAGGTAGATGTATTCTCTTTCTTTACTTATTTGAACATAGTTCAGTTTTTTTGCGCCGACCTACTTAAACGTCATCATAGTGTAGACAAAGATAGTGGTTCCACGAGCTATATCGAGCGCTTCAATTGCACCATTCGACAACGAGTATCTAGCTTGGTGAGAAAAAGCTTATTCTTCTCTAAGAAATTGGAAAATTATATTGCTTCTATTTGGCGTTTTGTGCATCATTATAATGCTAGTTTACCACTCTAGATATCTACTTTTCTTTGAAGTCGGTTTTGTTCGATCATCTCGATCCTTTCCTTCAGGGCACTACCGCAGTGGCTTGTCCTATATTACCTATCATATTTAAGTAGCATTTTTTGCAATCACCTTTGTAAGCATATCAAAAGTAGGACAACAATACTTATATTAAGCAAGTCTACTTAGCAACAACAGACAAACTGCGAAGCCGATTAATTGCCGCCGCTAATTCAAAGCGTCGAAACATCGCAAAATCCCCTTCAGGAAAAGAAGATAAAATATCCATCCCGCGCCCATCAATATCTGCCATCACCAAATCAATGATTTCCGACAAAGTGCGTTTCCCGTCCATGTATTGCTGCTTAGCATAAACCATAGTCGCAGCGATCGCCCTTAACTGTCCGCTGTCCACAATTTGCTCGATCGCACCCAAATCAACATCCTCAGTTCCAAAAGCCAATTCATCAACATTCCGCACCTTCACCCGCACATCTCGCCGTCCCCGACTAGGGTCTAAACTAGCTGGAATCGGCACTCTTTGAGTAATCTCACCAAAACTTCCCCCCCCTTCAGCAGCGCGACTAATAGAGTATTTCTTAGCAATTTCTTTAGCTTTTTCCGTCACGTTATATGCTTGAAAATTATCCATTGAAATCACAGTATCCGCCACATCAAAATAATCGCCGCTTCCCCCCATGACTAAAATAGTCGATACACCACAATCTGTATACAACTGTTTAACTTTATCGATAAACGGCGTAATCGGTTCCTTATCCTTAGCGACGAGTTCTTGCATTCTGCGATCGCGAATCATAAAATTAGTCGCCGCCCTATCCTCATCCACCAATAAAACAGGCATTCTCCCCACTTCCAAAGCCTCAATAATATTAGCAGCTTGCGAGGTACTGCCGCTCGCATTTTCAGTATAAAATTGTGCCGTATCTCTACCTTGCGGCAAGCCAGCAATAAAAGGAGAAATATCCACTCCGGCAACACTTCTGCCATCTTCCGCCCTAATTTTAACCGCCGCCGAATTTGCCACAACAAATTCCCTACCATCTCCCGGAATTTGGTTGTAAACTCCCAACTCAATCGCCCTGAGTAAAGTTGATTTGCCGTGATAGCCGCCGCCAACAATCAAAGTAATGCCAGCCGGAATACCCATACCGGAAATCTCACCGCGATTCGGACAATTAAACTCAACTTTTAACGAAGGCGGCGACACAAAAGCCACAGCATCATTTAACAAAGGGCGATTGTCAACACCGCTGCGGCGGGGCAAAATAGAACCATCAGCAACAAACCCAACTAATTGTTTTTCAGCTAACTGCTGCCGCAGCCAGTCAGCATCTTCTACGGTTTCAACGTGACGGCGACATTCCGCTGCATTTAAGCTAGAATATTTCAGAGATTGGCTGACAATTCGCGGGATATCTTCGCACAGCATTTCAGCAGCTTGTTGCCCTAAAATACTGCGTCCGCCTGCGGGAAGTCCCACAACAAATCGCTGTTCAACTCCTCCTAAATCTGCGATATCTGATGCTGTTGAGGAAATAATAAATGCGGCAGTTCGTTCTAAAACTTCTTGTCCGAAGCGAGTCACTGCAATCAAACCGCTTTTGCCAGTGCCGCGCTTGCTGCTATTGCTGTATGTGGCTTTGTCAAACTGGCGAGTTAGGTAATCTCGCAGGGCTATTTCTCGACTGCGGGATTTAAAAAGTTCGTGGGGAATTCGAGCAATTTCTGGTGGAACTATGACTCTAAATTTACTGGGAGAGGCAAAGGGATCTCCCTGTACGTAATCAATAATCAATGTAAATTCATCAAAGTTATAGCTACCTTGAATCTCTTTGTAAGCTTTGTAACCTCGATTGTCTAGTTGCAGTAAATGCCGTTTTAAGCTTTCTTTGTTAGTCATTAAGAAAAAGTTATTGGTTATTGGTTATTAGTTATTAGTTATTGGTCATTGGTTATTGGTTATTGGTTATTGGTTATTGGTTATTGGTTATTGGTTATTGGTTATTGGTTATTGGTTATTGGTTATTGGTTATTAGTCATCAGTGCTGTCCACGCTCGCGAAGGTTATCATTCATCACTCAATTAGGAAGAAGTAAGAAGTAAGAAGGAAGAAGGAAGAAGGAAATAACCTAATTACCAATTACCAATTGCCAATTACCAATTACCAATTATTGAATTTCTAATAATTTAGCTGTGGCATTAACCACAATTTGAGCAGAACCGGCGAAAAAAGGTCGATCGATAGTTGCTAGTGTATCAGTAGGCTGGTGGTAGTGGGGCGATCGCAAATTTGCAGTATCCGTCACCAACACAGCACCAATTCCTTTATACCAGAAAGGAGCGTGGTCGCTTCTCAAAACATCAGGAGTCAGCAACCCTTTCAGAGGAACCGGCAGCGCCACCACTGGCGGCAAATCGGCGTTTCCCGACTCAGCAAAAGTTTTCAACAGCAGCGGATGTTCCGCATCCCCAACTACAGCAATAAACTCGCCTTTGTCGGGAGAAGTTACCCCCGATGCTTCTAGAAAAGGTTGCGCCGTCAACCCTTCGGGATATTGCTGACACCCAGACGTGCGACAGGCATAACCAACCATATCTAAAACTACCACTGCCTGCAAATTTTTTAACCGCGCCGCGCTACCGGTGAATGATAAACTGCCTAAAAGTCCGAGTTCTTCCCTGTCAAAAAATGCTACTTGTAATGTCCGAGGAGTGGGACGAGAACCAAGCAATCTTGCTACTTCTAAAACTACTGCAACTCCCGTCGCATTGTCGTCAGCCCCTGGCGATTTCGGTACAGTATCGTAGTGTGCCGCAACTAAAATTTTACCTGCATTTGAGTCAGTACCTTTTCTCTCAGCAAAGACGTTAATTCCGCCATCGAACGGCTGCAACTCTGGCAAAAATCCTGATGTTTGCAATTGTTGGGAAATGTAGTCTCTACTAAAAGAGCGAGATTCTTCTCTATCGCGTTCTCCTACTAGATTTTCGACGTGTTTCCATAACCGAGATCTGTCAATTTGGGGCGCGAGTACAGCATTTTTTTCAACAGTCAGCGGCGGTGGAGAGGGGTTTTGGAAAGTGTCGGTTGCTCGCACTACCGACACTTCCGGTACTGCCGATAACCGCTGCCACGAACCAGAACCCCAACCCACAGCCGCCAGCGCAACCAAAATAAATAGGGCTATCCAAATCAATTGTTTCATCAGTAAGTTTATTTAAAATTTTAGGCTGTTTTATTTTATATTTTACATTAATATCATGTCTGGTAGATTGACAACGATAATATTGTTTCGCACGCGCGAACTGTATAGCAATCCGGCGTTGCTGAATTAACTTCCAGGCTATACCTCCGCACCCAAAAAGGTCGGCAGAGCCTCTGGATCTGCGTTACTTTCGCTCGAACTGGTAACGAGTAACGAGCAAACGATTAGGGAGGCAGAGCCTCCGAACCTGCATTACCAGGCAGAGCCTGGTAACGAGTAAAAACTGAGATGTTCCCAACCATTTAAATATCGACATCGGAAGTTTCACACTTATTGAGTAATTCGACAATGGCGATATTCAACGATACTAATTTACGTTAAAATATTACCATATTTAACTATTTTTTATCCAATTCAATCTCCTTGTTTCCCAATATCAAGCTATGACTGCTAGACCAAGCGTAGGGAATAGTTTTTGCGGAAAATTCTACAATTTCAGTTGGTTGTTGAAACCACTCGGAATAACTGGGATTTAGTTGGTCGTACAGTGCTTTTAAAGCTTGAATTTCTGCCTCTAGTTGCGCTGCTGCTTGATTAATTCTGCGAGCTTGTGCTTGCAAGCGCTTTTCTCCGGTGTGAACGTTGTTTTCTACTTCTTGCCAGTGCTGTCCGGCTAGCAATTTGTCTAGTTCGCCTTGTTTGTAATCGAGTACCGCCTGTTTTTGTTGCAGTTGCTTTTCAATAATTTGAGTTTCTCGGTCAATCTCCTGAATTTGCTGCAACCATTGCTCCCCAAAGACAGCATTTTGCTGATGGAACTCGGCAATGGCTTCAGGAGTATTATTTTTGGGAAAGCTGACTGTCACTCGGCACTCTGAGCGCTGGGAAGAAAGTTTGTCCCGCGACTCTTGCAGGGTGGCAATTTCTGCTTGCAGCCGGCGGACTTCTGTTTGGAGTTCTGGGATTGTCTGACTCATTGGTTCAATTAGTGGATTTCTGCATCGATTTTAAGCTAATTGTTGATTTCTGGACGCACAGGAAGTCCGATCGCTTGGTTTTAGATCGGGGCTGGGGGCTGCAACTAAAATATTTTCGTGAAAAAATTGCTGGTTGAGCTTCGACTCCGCTCAGTTACCGCGCCGCCGAAATCCGGTTTATAGGCATCCGTGCGTCAGTCCTGTTGTTTATTTTTATAACAAATCTCTGTCGCTTCCTCACCACAATTATCTAATTTTAGCGCGCTCCAGTCAGTGTCTAGGCATAATGGCGGATAATTTGTAGCACAATGGCCGATGACAGCTTTTTAATTATGATTCAAATTATAATTAGTTATGCAAATAAATTACTGCTTGCGTAAATTTATTTGACACAATTACAATAAATTAAGGTCGGATATATTTTTTGGTCGCATCTACAGTTACGTTCAAGTTGTTCACATTTTTTACGGCGGTCAAGCATTTTTTTAAAGTTAGCAATTGGAACCCATGAAAATTACTGGTAAATTAATGTTAGGATACTTAACTGCTGCTGTGTTTGGTGTGGAATGTTGCATTAATGCAAAAATATTGCCGCTAAGTGTAGGGGATGGAGGTGGAAATCGTACTGTAGAAGCAAGTGTGGTAGCGCCTGACAAAATTAGCTATTTGCGATCGGCATCTGGCGCTAATTCTGCAATGGCTGACTTATTTGGGGCTCAATCATCCCCAATAGCACCGATCGCTCAACCAAGCGACAATTTTATACAGTCTCAGGAAAATCCTCAAAAAGAGCCTATTTTAAGTTTTAAAATTATTGATTATTATCTGGCTTTTATTTTGGGGTCAATTTTTTTATTAATCAGGATGAATGGGGTAGGTATGTTATCTCAGGCGATCGGGTTAATTAAATCGAAGCCTGAAACAGACAAGAACAAGCTAACAGCAGCATATCAATTGTTGCATCTACCAAAAGAACAGGATATCCGAGATACTATTGCTAAAATGACCCAAGATTTGCAGCAAACTGCCGAATACGCCTTCGATATTTGCGAGGAAATGAGCGTCTCGATAATTGCGACTACCCCTGGCGGTCGTATCCTATCGTTAAATCAAGCTACTTGTCAACTTTTAGGATACTCAAAAAAAGAGTTGTTAGGCGCACCAATAGCCGGACTTTTTCATAAAAATGAAGCGCCGCCAACGGGGTTAGAATTAGAAAATTTAACGACCGAAGATTCTGTTCGCAATGTCGAAAAAATTTATATTTCCAAACATGGAAAAAAAATAATTGTGCTGCTTTCTATTTCAATTATTCGGAATGGCAAAGGTAAGGTTAGCGGCAAGTTATATGTAGCACAAGATATTACCTATCGCAAGCAGGCTGAAAGAGATTTGCGGCGCAGTGAAAAAAAGTTTCGGCAACTGATAGAAACTGTTAATGCTGCTGCATTGATCTATCAGCGCAGACAGTTGCGTTATGTCAATTCTCAGACAGAAGCTTTCACTGGATATAGTCGGGAAGAATTGCTAGCGTTGGATTTATATGACTTGATCGATCCAGATTTTCATGAAATAGTTAAAAAATGGGGTAAATCCCGCCATCCGCGAGAAACGGCAGGCTCAAAATACGAAGTAAAATTTATCACAAAAACCGGAGAATCACGCTGGATAGAAGCAACTGTAAATATTATTAAATTTGAGAGAAAACCGTCAATATTAGTCACAGTCTTTGATATCAGCGATCGCAAATTAGCAGAGTTAGAATTAGAAACATCTCTTTCGTTGCTTCAAGCAACCATTGAATCTACTGCTGACGGTATTCTGGCGGTTGACGGCGAGGGAAAAGTTGTCAGCTTTAACCGCAAGTTTGCCAAAATGTGGCAGGTGCCAGATGTTCTACTAAATTCGAGAGATCACAACCAAATTTTGGAGTTTGGAATCAACCAGTTAAAATACCCGGAAATCTTTGTCAACCGCGCTAAAGAATGGTCAGATCGTCCGGCGGCTGAAACTTACGATATTATTGAGTTTAAAGATGGCAGAATCTTCGAGCGTTACTCGTTACCCCAGCACACCGGAGGCAAAATTACTGGTCGAGTATTCAGCTTTCGAGATGTCACGGAACGCTTGCAATCTGAAGAAAAACTCCGCAAAAGTGAAGAACGCTTTCACCTGCTGACTAGGGCCACAAATGATGCAGTATGGGATTTCAATTTGTCAAAAAATGAGTATTGGTTGAGCGAAGAGTTTGAAAAAGTATTTGGATACAAACTCAACGATACTCAGACGATAGACTTTGACTTGTGGTGGCAAAACATTCATCCCGAAGAACGGGAAAGAGTGATGTCAAGCTTCAACGAAACAATGAAATCTGATGCTGAATTTTGGTCGGAGGAATATAGCTTTCATCGTGCAGATGGGGGATATGTTTTTGTGTTAGATCGCGGGTACATCATCCGCAATGAAAGTGGCAAAGCAGTAAGGGCGATCGGTACGATGATGGACATCACTCAGCGCAAGCAAGCTGAAGAAATTATTCGCTATCAAGCGGTTTACGATCAACTCACGGGTTTACCGAATCGGATACTTTTTAACGAGCGACTGACGGCAGCATTAAGACAAGCTAAAAAAAATAAAAAAATGCTGGCTGTGATGTTTTTAGATTTGGATAGGTTCAAAAAAATTAATGATACACTAGGTCACGCTGCGGGCGATCGCCTTTTAGAAAGTTTTGCCGGACGGATCAGCGACACTTTGCGATCGACTGATACGGTAGCCCGGTGGGGAGGCGACGAATTTACCGTACTGCTTCCCGATCTCAATTGCTTAGAAGATGCAGTTAAAACAGCTCAAAGAATTATTGACTATTTAAAGCCCCCTTTTAAACTAGAAGAACAGCCGTTTCACGTCAGCAGCAGCATCGGTATTGCCGTTTATCCCAACGACGGCGAAGATGCCGAAACTTTAGTCAAAAATGCCGATGCGGCCTTGTACCGCGCTAAAGACATGGGAAGAAATAACTATCAGTTATATACTTCAACAATCAATCCGCAAGGCAGCCAATTGCTGACTCTGGAAAACAGGCTCCACGAAGCATTAGCACAGGGAGAATTTGAGGTTTTCTACCAGCCAAAAGTCAATATCACTACTTGGAAAATTCAGGGTATGGAAGCCCTGCTGCGCTGGCACCATCCAGAATTAGGTTTAGTTTCGCCCGCTACATTTATTCCGATGGCAGAAGACAACGGATTAATTGTAGCTATTGGGGAATGGGTGCTGCAAACTGCCTGCACTCAGAATAAAGCTTGGCAGGATGCTTTGCAACCTGATTTGCGGGTAGCAGTCAACTTTTCGGCCAGGCAGTTTCAGCAATTTAATTTAGTGGAAATGGTGACGAACTGCTTGAAAAAAACTGGTTTAGAACCGAAGTATTTAGAGTTAGAAATTACCGAAAGTACAGCGATGCAAGATGTGGATTATACCACAAAAGTTCTGAGGGAGTTGCAGAATATGGGAGTGCAGATTGTGCTGGACGATTTTGGCACGGGTTATTGTTCTCTAAGTTATCTCACAAAGTTTCCGTTGAATATCTTAAAAATCGACAAATCTTTTATCAACGGGCTGACGACAGATCCGTCCGAACGGGCGATCGCCAATGCTGTAGCGACGCTGGGTCGAGATTTGAATTTGAGCGTGGTAGCAGAGGGAGTAGAAACTAAAGAGCAGTTGGATTGTTTGCGATCGCTCCACTGTCAAGAAATTCAGGGTCACTATTTTAGCAAGGCGCTCTCGGCCGGCGATGCTAGTAAACTTTTGGTAAATTCTCTGTTGCGGAAAGTCAAAATTGCATAATTTGCCAGTAGTCAGTGGTCAGTGGTCAGTAGTCAGTAGTCAGTGGTCAGTGGTCAGTAGTCAGTGGTCAGTAGTCAGTGGTCAGTGGTCAGTAGTCAGTGGTCAGTAGTCAGTAGTCGTATAGTGTCTGGTCAATTTACCTATCTAAAATTGCTTGCTAGTGCGGAATGCGAGTCCGCTTTTATGGAGCGGACTCGCATTCCGCACGCGCGCGCGATCCTCTTTTGTGACGATCGTCCTCGATCGCAAATCAGATCATTAGTCAATAGCGGTTGAGACGGTTGAAAAAGACGGCGGGTCTTCTTCAACCCACGGAGGTGGGTTTTGTTGGTATCGACGCGGTTGCAACTGCGCCCGGAAGAGTGCGATCGATCGCCCGCGCCACTTAAAAACTTAAAATAGTGTGCAGAATCACGGACTTGCGGCTAAAGACAGAGGAAAATATCGCTACTCCAATATAAAAGCTTTGTCTATGCAGCCAATTCGCACATTTAACGTTTCGCCCTCGTTACCGACAATTCTCGAACCCCTACGCAAACTTGCCTACAACTTGCACTGGGATTGGAACGTTGACACCAAAGACTTATTCCGCCGCCTCGATCGAGACCTGTGGGACTCCAGCAACCAAAACCCGGTACTGATGCTGGGAACCATATCCCAAGAGCGACTGCAAGAAATGGCGGAAGACGACGGCTTCATTGCCCAAATGAAACGAGCCGCCCAGCAGTTGGACGATTATCTCAAAAACCGCGCCTGGTATCGCAAAGAGCGCGGTACAGAGCGCCAGGAATGCTACGCTTACTTTTCGATGGAATTCGGCTTAGTAAAAGCCCTACCAATCTATTCCGGCGGTTTGGGCGTGCTCGCAGGCGACCACCTCAAATCAGCTAGCGATTTGGGCTTGCCCTTAGCCGGCGTGGGCTTGCTCTACCAAGAAGGCTATTTTTCGCAGTATCTCAACGCCGACGGCTGGCAGCAAGAACGCTATCCGCTGAACGATTTCTACAATATGCCGCTCCACCTAGAACGCAATCCCGACGGTTCGGAATTGCGGATTGAGGTAGACTATCCAGGCCGCAAGGTGTACGCGCGGATTTGGCGAGTACAAGTGGGAACTGTTCCTTTGTACTTGATGGATACAAATATTGAACCTAACAGCCGCTACGACCAAGATATTTCCGACCAACTGTACGGCGGAGACAAAACTCTGCGGATGCACCAAGAAATCATGCTGGGCATCGGTGGCGTGAAAATGCTCAAGGCCCTGGGCTTGACAGTCACGGCTTATCACATGAACGAAGGCCACGCGGCTTTCATGGCTTTGGAACGGATTCGGATGCTGATGGAGGAATATCACCTGAGTTTCGTGGAAGCAGAACAGGTGGTGATTTCGAGCAGTATGTTTACGACTCACACGCCGGTGCCTGCTGGGTTTGACTTGTTCGAGCCGGATATGGTGATGCACTATCTGGGTCAATATGCCAAGATGTTTGGCTTGTCGCAAGATGAGTTTCTGGCGTTGGGCCGAGAGAATGTTGGCGATTTGTCCGCACCTCTGAATATGGCAATTTTGGCAATAAAGATGTCGAGTTTTGTCAACGGGGTGGCGGCTTTGCACGGTGTGGTGTCGCGCCCGATGTTCCAGGGGTTATGGCCGGGTTTACCTCAAGAAGAAGTGCCGATTACTTCGATTACGAATGGGGTACACGCTCGCAGTTGTGTGGCGAAGTCTACTCAGGAATTGTACGATCGATACCTTGGCCCGGAGTGGGAAATGACTCGCAAGGACGATCGCCTGTGGGACAGAATTTCGTCGATTCCTGACGAGGAATTGTGGCGGAATCACGAACGCTGTCGATCGGAGTTGGTGGTATTCGCGCGGGAGTGGCTGCAAAAGACCTTGCGCGAGCGCGGTGCGGCTCAAACCGAAATCGAATACGCGCGCGAGGCTCTCAATCCGAAGGTGCTGACGATCGGGTTTGCGCGCCGTTTTGCTACTTACAAGCGGGCGACGCTGTTTTTGCGCGATGTCGATCGAATTATGCGGATCATGCGGGATCAAAACCGCCCCGTGCAGTTTGTGATTGCTGGGAAGGCTCACCCGATGGATATTCCGGGTAAGGAATTGATTCGGGATATCGTTCACTTCATCCGCGAACACGAAACTATCAATTCGATGGTGTTTCTGCCGAATTACGACATTAACGTCGCTCGGATGATGGTATCTGGCTGCGATGTGTGGCTGAATACGCCCCGCCGCCCCCGCGAGGCTTCGGGTACTTCCGGGATGAAAGCTGCGATGAATGGTTTGCCGAATCTGAGCATTCTTGACGGTTGGTGGGATGAGGCGGATTATGTTCGCACCGGTTGGCCGATCGGACATGGGGAGTTTTACGAAGATACTGAGTATCAGGATGAGGTTGAGGCCAATGCTTTGTACGACTTGATGGAAAAGGAAGTTGTACCGCTGTTTTACAACCGAGATGCTGATGGAATTCCTCGCGGTTGGACGGAGAAAATGAAGGATTCAATTCGCTTGAACTGTCCTTTCTTCAATACAGCTCGGATGGTGAAGGATTACGCGCGGCGGGCTTATTTCCCCGTGAGCGATCGCTTCCACACCATGACTTCGGATAATTGTGCTCCGGCGAAGGAATTGTCTCACTGGAAGAAGCACGTTCTCGCGAAGTGGAACGACATTAAGATTGAGGCTGTTGATATTTCCCAGGATAAGGAAGTTAAGGTCAATCAGTCGATCGCGGTTAAATCTCGCATCAACCTGATGGGATTGACGCCTGCGGATGTGCAAGTGGAACTTTATCAAGGTTCGGTTGATGCTAACGGCGATATTGTCGGCGGCGTGCCGGTGGTAATGGAGTATTTGGGAGAAGATTCTCACAATGCTAGCCTTTATACGGCCGACATTACTTATACTTCTAGCGGTTTACAAGGTTTGTCCTTGCGCGTTTTGCCGAAGCACGACAATCTCAGCAGCCCCTATGAAGCTGGTGTGATTCTCTGGGCACATTAAGAAGGAAGTCAGTAGTCAGTAGTCAGTAGTCAGTAGTCAGTAGTCAGTAGTCAGTAGTCAGTAGTCAGTAGTCAGTAGTCAGTAGTCAGTAGTCAATAGTCAGTAGTTGGGAGTCAGTGGTCAGTAGTCAGTAGTCAGTAGTTGGGAGTCGGGAGAATAAAGGAAGATTTTCCTAATTCTCCCCCTCTCCCAATCTCCCCCTCTCCCAATC
>NZ_JADEWT010000075.1 GCF_015207505.1 Tychonema sp. LEGE 06208 | reverse complement strand
TTCCACAACAGCTTATGATAGGATTCCTATAATATTATCAATTACAATTACATGAAACGAGCAGTATTTCTGGACAGAGATGGCGTTCTCAACATCGAAGCGGGCTACATTCACCAAGTAGAAGATTTGCATTTAATCCCAGGAATAGCTAAAGCTGTACGCCGTTTAAATGACCACAAAATATTTTGCTGTCTGGTTTCCAATCAATCCGGTCCCGCCAGAGGTTATTATCCAGTTAGCCACGTTGAAGCTTTGCACAAACGCCTTTGTCAACTATTAAAAAATGAAGGGGGAGCGAGCTTAGACGCTCTTTATTACTGCCCTTATTTGAGCGCAGCCGAAGGTGGAACAAACTCAGAATTTACACGATATACTACTTGGCGAAAACCGAATACGGGAATGTTGGTAGCCGCCGCTTGGGAACACAATTTGGATTTACCGAATAGTTTTATGGTGGGAGACAAAGCGACTGATGTGGATATGGCTCACAATGCCGGTTGTACTGGTATTTTAGTGCAGACTGGTTACGGCGAAAGCGTTTTGAGCGGCGAGTATCAGCACCATACTAAACCGGATTTTATTGCAGCCAATTTAGCAGTGGCGGTTGAGTGGATTTTGCAACATTTTGATGATTAGATAAGTCTTATATATGACTTTTTGAAGAAAGAGCTACATAGGGAAGCACGACTGTAAAGTTAGTACCAACGCCGATTTTGCTTTCACAGCAAATGGCACCTCCTTGCAAATCCACAGCTTTTTTGACAATGGTTAATCCCAAACCGTTACCTTTAATATTTCCAGTATTTTTGCAGCGGTAAAACATTTCAAATATTTTTTCTACTTCGGTTTCGGGGATGCCTATACCTTCGTCTTGGATGCGGATAATTAGTAAGGGATAGTTAATATGTGTAGATTGAGAATTAGAAAATAAACACTCACGAGAAAAACAAAAGATAGGTTCTTTGTCTCCATCTCCTGCTTGACTGTATTGCAATTCCAAGCTGACTTGACCGCCGCTTGGGGAATATTTGATGGCGTTGACAATTAAGTTAGAAATAATACAGTGCAACAATTGTTGATCTAAAATCGCGCTGGTAACGTCAGACGGGATGAATTTTAGTTTGTGCTTGGCTTCATTTCCTAACTGCAGTTGAGCCAGCAAATCTTGACAAAATTCGACTAAATTTATCGGTAATGGATGGGATTTGAGTTTACCTGATTCTGCTCGGCCCATGAACAGCATATCGTCGATTAGCTGGTTCATTTTTTTTGTAGCTGAGTTCACCAGCCGCAGGGTTCTGACTTGGGCTTCATCATTGCTACGATCGCGATCGAGCTGTAGGAGTTCTGCAGAGATTAAAATTGCGTTGAGCGGATTCCGCAATTCGTGAGCAGCCATTGAAATATACTGGTTTTGGCGGTACGACTTTTCTTCCACGCACTCTCTCGTTGCTTCCGAAGCTTTGAGAGAAGCTCGCATCTTAGCTTCGATTTCGTGTCGGTGCAGGGCAATCTCGATCGCCACCCGTAAATCATGTTGTTGAAATGGTTTGATAATATAACCAAATGGGTTTGTAAGTTTCGCTCTTTGCAGCGTTTTCTCGTCGGCATAAGCTGTTAAAAATACTGTTGGTACATCTACCTTGGTTCTGATTTGTTCGGCTGTTGTTATACCATCCATATTACCTTTAAGCACGATATCCATCAGCACTAAGTCTGGCCGTTCTTCGGCGACTTTTTCCAGTGCTTCTTCCCCTGAAACAACCGTAGCTGTTACTATATAACCCAGTTTTTTCAACCTGCCTGCTATGTCTTCGGCGACAATCACTTCGTCTTCGACCACCAAAATCTTTATAGGGTTCATATTATTTTTTAAATGCGCTGTCGATAAGACAACTCAGCGAAACTAATATCGTAACAAGTTCCGCACTTACTGTCAATCACAAGAGTTCCATCTAATTGGTTGGTCAACATCCGCACTAATCGCAATCCTAAAGTTTCGGTATGTTCTATGTTAAAACCTGCAGGGAATCCCCTGCCGTTGTCTTGAATACTTAAGTGAAATTGCTGAGAAGTTGTGTCACGATGAAAATTAATATTAATTTCACCGGCCAAACTTTCGGTAAAGGCGTATTTCAACGAGTTAGAAACCAGTTCGTTAATAATCAAACCGCAAGGAATTGCTGTTTCTATATTTAAAGAAATTGGGTCAACGTTGAGATTGAATTGGATGGATGTATTGCCGTAACCAAAACATTGATACAAATTAGCAAGCAAAGTTTCAACGTAGGGCAGGAGATCGATCCGATCGAGATTGTCGGATTGATAAAGTTGCTCGTGAATCAAAGCCATTGAATGGATGCGGGTCTGACTTTCTTCAAATAAAGCTAGCGTCGGTTCGTCTTCAATATATTGAGCTTGTAATTGCAGCAGGCTGGAAACTACCTGCATATTATTTTTGACTCGGTGGTGAATTTCTTTCAGCAATACTTCTTTTTCGCGGAGTGCTGCTTGGATGCGGGCCTCGGTCAATTTGCGATCGCTAATATCTTCACAAATACCAGCGATGCGGTAAATATTGCCCGATTCGTCGTAAATAGGAAAAGCTCGATCGCAAACCCAATGAATTGTGCCGTCTGGCAGAAAAATCCGATATTCGATATAGGTAGACTCGCCCTGCAACACTCGCCCCATTGCCTCTTGCAGCAAATGTTTATCTTCTGGATGCACCCACTCCATCATTTTTAAGGGCTCGGCATATAATTCTTCGTTGCTGCGCCCCCAGATTTGTTCGTAAGCTGGACTCAGATACAATAAATCGGTGAATTCAGCAGACATTAGCCAGAAGGAATCTTGGATATTTTCTGCTAACTGGCGGAAGCGTTCTTCACTTTCGCGGATGACTTTTTCTGAATGTTTTTGTTTGCTGATATCTTCTGCAATGCCAACGATGCGGTAAACTTGACCAGCTTGATTGGTAATCGGAAAAGCCCGATCGCGAATCCAGCGAATTTCGCCATCCGGTCGGACAATTCGATATTCCGTCTCGTCTTCAGCTACAATTTTTTTAGTGAATTTAGCAACAACGCGAGAGCGATCTTCTGGATGGAGGGAATCCGCTAAAAAGTGTCCGCCAGCATACAATTCAGCACAGCTTCGGCCCCAAATCTTTTCGTAACCTGGACTAATATAAATAATTTCCTGCGGTTGAATGCCTACCATCCAAAACACGCTTTCAATATTTTCTGCTAGCTGTCGGAATCTTTCTTCACTTTCTTTCAGTGCTGCTTCAGCTTGTTTGCGTTGTCTAGCTGCAACCACCGCATCGCTAATATCGCGTTGCACGCCAAAATACCCCACAATTCTTTCGAGAGAATCGTAAATGCAAATATAGTCGCCTTCCACCGAAATTGTAGTCCCGTCAAACTTACGATTGTCATTTTCGATGTGAATTCTGCCAGCATCAAAAAATTGCCTGAACATCTCTTTGCAGCCAGCCAAGTTGTGGGACAAAAAAAAGTTAATTGTTTTGCCAATCAACTCTTCCCGAGTAGTTTCGTATTGAGCTATCAAAGCATGATTTGCCTTCGTTACCCGCCCGTGAGTAAATACGTAATCCAAAACTTTTTCTTTGTCAACTGTATCGTCCCAGTGTACGGGTTCGTCCAGCATCATAAAGAAAAAGCCATCTAAAGATTGAGAGAAAAACAATTCTAGCTGTTCCTGACTTTCCCGCAGAGCTTTTTCGGCGCGCCAGCGAGAGAGAATTTCTTCCTGCAATTGATTGTTGGCTGTTTTCAAGTCTTCAGTGCGCTTTTTATATTTAATTTCTAGCTGATTTTTGATTTCTTCCAGCGCTATTTCTGCCTGTTTCTTTTCGGTAATATCTTGAGTAACGACCATGCCTGCGAAAATTTCTTCCCGGTCGTTTTTGACGGGAGCAATTGTTGTTGAATAAACGCGATCGCCGTATTTATATTCAAAATTATTTTCTTTTCCTGCCAAAGCCGCGCGATATGTAGTCTCAAAAAGTGGCAAATCTTCAGGTGGCGATACTTCCCACAATGTTTTGCCTTCCAACAGTTCTTTGGACAAACCAACTACTGCCAAACCTTGACCGTCAACCAGAGTATAGCGCAAATCGCGATCGAACAAAAACACCGAGCCATTCGGATAATGTTTGATCAGAGTTCGGTACATTTCCTGGCTTTTTTCCAGAGATGCGATTAACTCAGTGCGATCGTCCTCCGTGATATCGAATTCAGTTGCAGAACCGGAAAAGGCAGCATTCTCGACTGCTTTGAGTTGTGCTTCTAATTTCTGACACAATTCTCTCTGCTGCTGCAAATGCTCTTCGAGTTGCCGAATTTTTACTTTTTGCTCTGCTACTAATGCTTCGCAGGTTTCGAGAGGTCGATCGATCGCTGTGGGATCAATGCACATAAGGGCTCTATGTTTTGCAGTTGCGGACTTGAGCTTTTTCAAGCCCATACTAACAAAGCTCAAGCCTTCAGTGCCAACTTATATCGTTTCCGGTTGCATCGGTATTGTTCAAACAGTCAACAGTCAACAGTCAACAGTCAACAATTATTTAGAAACTCCCGCCGTCAAAACTTCATGGCTGTCAAATGTCACCAAGACATCATCTTCAATTCTCACACCAATACCGCGCCATTTTTCAGGAATCTCCGGCTGTCCTTCTACGGGTTTAATATAAGGAGAAATATAAATCCCCGGTTCTACCGTCAGCACTTGTCCCGCCTGCAAAACTTGCGAATTTTCGCCGTACTGATAAACGCCGACATCGTGTACGTCCAATCCCAGCCAATGTCCGGTGCGGTGCATATAAAATGGCTTGTATTTTTCTTCTTTAATTATCTCTTCAATGTCGCCGACCAAAAGTTTTAAATCCATTAAACCTTCAACTAAAACGCGCACTGCTGTTTCGTGAATTTTGCTGTAAGGATTTCCCGGATATACTTGACTGATTGCCTGCAATTGTGCTTGCAAAACTAAGTCGTAAATAGTCTGTTGTTCGGCGGTGAATTTGCCGCTGATGGGAAAGGTGCGAGTAATGTCGGCGTTGTAGTAGTCGCAAGCACAACCGGCATCTATTAGCAGCAAATCGTTTTCCTGCATTTGGCGGTTGTTTTCGATGTAGTGGAGAACGCAGGCATTGTTACCGGAGGCGACAATGGAAGGATAAGCGGAAGTGGCACCGTTCATGCCAAAAATATGTTCGATTTCTGCTTGAATTTCGTATTCGTACCGGCCAGGTTTGGCGAATTCTTGGGCGCGGTTGTGGGCGATAACTGAGATATTAGCGGCTTTTCGCATTAATGCTAATTCTGTTTCGCTTTTTACCAGCCGCATCGGGTGTAAAATGATGTTGGAATCTTCGATTGCTGTGGGGCCTGTGCCGCGTTTCGGGTAGGTTGCCATCAATCTTTGCCAGTGATTGAGGATTGTTTGGTCGAAATTCCGATCGCGCCCGAAGTGATAGTATATGCGATCGGCCTTTTCTAGATATTTAGGTAATTTTTCGGCCAGTTCGGCGATGGGAAACGCTTCATCAGCGCCGTACAACTCCTTAGCACCTTCAACTCCAGCGCGATAACCGTGCCAAGTTTCTTTTTCCAAGTCTTTTGGCTGCACGAAGAGGACAAATTTGTGTTCTTCGTGATGCGGTGCGAGCACTGCTACGGCCTGGGCTTCGTTGAAACCGGTTAAGTAGAAAAAATCGCTGTCTTGTCGGTAGCTGTATTCAACATCGTTGTGCATGACGGCTGCGGGGGCGCTGCGAAATATCGCGGTTCCGCTGCCAATTTTTGCCATTAAATGTTCGCGTCTTTGTCGGTATTCGCTGGGGTTAGTCATCCGATTTTAGATTTTAGATTTTAGATTTTAGATTGAACTCTCTGTATGGAGAGGGAGCATCAAGCGTCCAAGCATTTGTAGTGTGAGTATCCCGCGAGCGAGTCTTGTACCGCTCGCGAACGGGGACGCTCGCACTACAACAACAAATGCTTTTTGTCAAACTGAGATTCTCGCTCTCGATCGATATTTTAGGCTTATTCGATCGCCAATTGACAACTATAGTCTACCAGCCGAGACAAATATGAGTTTGTGCGATCGACCAAAGTCCATCTCGGATCGAAATTCGACCAATTTTCGCCATCTTCGCTAATTCTGACTGTTCTAAACTCTCGCGAATTGCAGTTAACTTCCATTTGCACCAGCATTTTCTCGTTACTAAACTGCTGAGTGCCTAAAATAATTCTGACGGGATAAGAAGGAGCACCGGGAATATCCGATTTGCTTAATTCTACGCTGCTGGGGTCGATGCAAATATCTACAAAACATCTTAATTTTTCGGCGTGGGCGCTCAAAGTGTTGACGGAAATTAATGTTGAAATTACTATCAAACAAATCGATGAATTCTTAATCATATAGTTGCTTTTGAGTCGGCGGTTGAAACCGCTTCTACACAGACAAAACCCGCCTGCGCGGGTTGAATTTCTTCAGTCCGTGGAGGCGGACTTTGTTTGTGTATCAGCGAATTCTATTCGCCCTGAATATTCGCCTTGAACTTTTTAAAGCTGAGGAACGTACTGTTCTTTTTCAGGAACAAAAGTATATTCAGAGACGATCAGGCGCAACTCTTCGCCGTCGATGGTTTCTTTTTCAATCAGCAAATCGACTAAACGATCGACCACAGTGCGATTTTCGCGAATAATGCGGCGGGCATCTTCGTAACAGCGATCGACAATTTCCCGGACTTGTCCGTCAATCCGAGAGGCAATTTCTTCGGAATATTCCGATCGCGCCGTGTAGTCGCGGCCGAGGAAAATTTCGCTTTGCTGAGCTTCCAGGGCGATCGGGCCCAAGGTAGACATCCCGTAGCGAGTAACCATTTGGCGGGCCATACCGCTGACTTGCTGCAAGTCGTTGCCGGCACCGGTGGTAACTTCAGCATCACCGAAAACTACTTCTTCGGCTGCGCGGCCGCCCAAAGCACCGCTAATCCGGGCTAAGATTTGCGATCGAGAAATCAAACCTTGGTCTTCGCTAGGCATGAACCAAGTCAAGCCGCGAGCTTGTCCGCGAGGGACTAAGGTAACTTTTTGCACGGGATCGTGGGCTTGAATCAAAGTACCGACGACCGCGTGGCCGATTTCGTGGTAAGCAATCAAGCGCTTGCTCTTGCTGTCCACCAGCGGCGTGCCTTCCATACCTGCTACCACGCGATCGACTGCATCGTCAACTTCGAGCATCGTAATCGCTTCTTTGCGTCGTCTCGCTGTTAAAATAGCAGCTTCGTTGAGCAAGTTAGCCAAATCAGCGCCGGTAAAACCCGGAGTGCGGCGGGCGATGGCATCCAAAGAAATCTCTGTAGACAGCTTCTTGTTGCGCGCGTGAACTTCCAAAATTTCCAAGCGGCCTTTGATATCCGGCGTATCTACGCTAACTTGGCGGTCAAAACGACCCGGACGCAGCAGCGCCGAATCGAGCACGTCGGGGCGGTTTGTAGCAGCAATGATGATAATCCCAGTATTGCCCTCAAAACCGTCCATTTCCGTCAGTAACTGGTTCAGGGTTTGTTCCCGTTCGTCGTTGCCGCCACCGATGCCTGCGCCGCGCTGGCGGCCCACTGCATCGATTTCATCGATAAAGATTATGCAAGGAGCGTTTTCTTTGGCTTTTTTGAACAAGTCGCGGACGCGGGATGCGCCGACACCGACGAACATTTCCACAAATTCTGAACCGGAGATGCTGAAGAAAGGCACGCCGGCTTCCCCTGCGATCGCTTTTGCTAGCAAGGTTTTACCGGTTCCGGGAGGGCCTACTAGCAGCACGCCTTTGGGAATCTTCGCCCCTACTGCGGTGAAGCGTTCGGGTTTTTTGAGGAATGTTACGACTTCTTGAAGTTCTTCTTTGGCTTCCTCTACGCCTGCTACGTCGTCGAACAGTACGCCTGTTTTAGCTTCCATTTGAAAGCGTGCTTTGGATTTGCCAAAGTTCATCGCTTGGCCAGGGCCTCCGGGCACGTTGCCACCGCCGCGGCGGAAGAGGAAAAACAGCCCTCCGACTAACAAGAGGGGAAATACTAGATTGCCTAAAAGTCCCCAGACTGCGCCGTCGTTCCGCAGGGGATGGGTGTCGAAGCTGATTTGGGAGTCTCTTAGCCTAGAAACGAGTTCCGGGGAATTTGATGGCAAGTCCACCCGCCACCGCTGCTCGCGATTGTCTAATTCGGGATCTACGGCTAGGACGATCGCCGTCCGACCTCCGTCGTACAAATCAACGCTGGTAACTCGACCGGCGTTTAAGTAATCTAAGAATCGACCGTAGCTTAAGCGTGTGCTGGCGGTGTTCTTACTCATTTCTGCTGGGGATGGGGCAAAGGCTCCCTGCCACAAGAAAAAGCCGATTACCAGGGCGGGTAAAGTCCAAAGTAGTATAGTTCGCCAAGAAATTTTCATAAATAGGGATACCTTGAATTGGGGACAGATCGGGTAAGAGCGCGGTGCCTCCGGAGCGGGACAAAACTTTACACTCAGAATCTTAACTAAATTTAACTTAACAATGCACGATCGGGCAACAGGCCTTGGCTCGCGATCGCTAGAAAAAAAAGTTAGGTTAGTTACTGCAACGGCGATCGTCCCGAATATAATGTTTGGTGCTGATTTCGATACCGATATAGGTAGAGTTAAAAGAATCGCCTCAAAACCCACTGTCTTTAAGCGTGGCAGTGTCAAGGGATAAGGCATGATAATGGTGAGGCTCAGTGAGGTAACACATTTCGATGACAACTAGACAGCTTGTTCCTAATTCGGCTATGCTGACGCAGCAGACTAAGATCGCTTCTCACAAATCGATTATTAGTGCTGATTTGGGTCGTACTGCAACTAAAGCTTGCGTAAGTCGCAACCCAAACAGCGTTGTTTTTATCCCCGCCAACGTGGCTAATATGCCAGTGGAAAAGGTGCGGGGCGGCAGCTTTGAGTCCAAAGCCACAGACCCTCTGTTGGATATGTGGCTAGAGTACCAAGGCAAGGGATACGCGATCGGTCAACTGGCTGCAGACTTTGGCGCTAATCTCGGCGGCGCAGACCAGTCGAAAGTAGTGGATGCTTTGGTTAAGGTTTTTTCCTGTGCTGGATATTTCCAGATGAAGGGCGAAATGGCCGTAGTGCTGGGTTTGCCTTTTTATTCCCAGGATCAGTTTGAAAAAGAAAAGGAAGAGATTATCAGCCAACTTCGCTCTCCCCACGTGGTGGTCTACCGAGGTGAGCGCGTGGAAATTGACATCCGCCACGTTTGGGTGATGCCGGAAGGATTCGGCAGCCTGATTTGGTGTGAGGCTCAAGACAATAAGGAGTTTACGCCGGATTTACCGGAACTGTCGGTGGCTGTTGTCGATATCGGACACCAAACTACTGATTTGTTAATGGTCGATCGTTTCCGGTTCGCCCGGGCGGCTTCTAAGAGCGATTCTTTCGCCATGAACAAGTTCTACGAACAAGTAGCCTCCAAAATTCCGGGGGCAGACCCTCAATCTCTGTCTTTACTAGAAGCGGTGAATAAACCAGAAGGCGAGCGTTTCTACCGTCCGAGAGGAGCGACTAAGCCGACTAACTTAGATCCGATTATTAAGGATTTGCGGGAGGCTTTTGCTAACGAACTATCCGAACGTTTAGTGCAGTGGCTGCCGGAACGGGTGACGGATGTGGTTCTGACTGGCGGCGGCGGCGAGTTTTTCTGGGAGGTACTCCAACCTTTGCTCAAAGATGCCAATCTTAAGGCTCACTTGGCTCAACCTTCTCGGAAAGCTAATGCTTTGGGACAGTTTATTTATGCTGAGGCTCAGCTAGCCACAATTAAGTAACGCATTAAGGCTTGAACCCTATGGCACTGTGGGCAAAAAATAAGGCGAATTTCTCGGTGGCGTTTACTGAAGATGCTGCCGATCAAACTTTACTGGCCGCTATTGAAAAAGAGTTGGCTTTTACGAAGTATCAGACTTTCGGCAATCTCTGCAAGCAAGCTTTGTGGCAGTTTTTGTCTGTATCTGAGTCTGCTGGCTCTACAGATAGCTTTCAGCGCTTGGAACAGCGTATAGCTGAACTTGCGGTCAAATTTGCTGAGTTCGAGCGCCATGTTTCTGCTGAGGAATTAAGCCGTTTGGAAGGACTGGAACATCACCTAAGTCAACTGGGCGCGCAGTTGGATCAGTTGCAGGGAAGTGTTAACAGTAAGTTTGCTCAAGTTTCTTTTGCCCCAGTTTCAAAAGTAGTAGAGCCTGACTCGATTAAGTCTGATTCTGTGGCGGATGATAATGTCATTTCTGATGCTGAGGTTGCTCCTCGTCGGGAGTCCGATCCTTTGTTGGAGCGTTTAAGTTCTTTGTTACCGCAAGATTTCTAGTATGAGGTAGAACCAGGCTATCGGGCCTTGAGATTTGATGTTAGCGATCGGCTTTTGACAGTCGGTACTAGAATAAATAAAGTCGATCGCTCTTTTGAAAAAAAGGCGATCTTTTTTTTATTAGTTATCAGTTGTTAGTTGTTAGTTGTTAGTTTGTTAGTTGTGGGTTGTTGGTTGTTAGTTGTTAGTTGTTGGTTATCAGTTGTTAGTTGTTAGTTGTTAGTTTGTTGGTTGTTGGTTGTTGGTTATCAGTTGTTAGTTTGTTGGTTGTTGGTTGTTGGTTATCAGTTGTTAGTTTGTTGGTGGTTGGTTGTTGGTTGTTAGTTGTTAGTTGTTGGTTGTTGGTTGTTAGTTGTTAGTTGTTAGTTGTTAGTTGTTAGTTAGGGCTTGCTGAATAGAACTAGAAGTTATGACTGCCAAGGGTTTCAAGATTTTTAAACACAAAAAAGTGCTCTCGTTATGACCTTTGTCGGCTCAAAATCCTTGCATTTCGGTGGACAATTGTGGAGTAAATTTGGGAACCCATCTCCGAATCTCCCATTTTTCAAGCTGTTTGGCACCTAGATTCGATTTGTGGACTTTTTCAGCAAGCCCTAGTTATTAGTTGTTAGTTATTAGTTGTTGGTTATTAGTTGTTGGTTATTAGTTATTAGTTATTAGTGGTTAGTTGTTGGTTATTAGTTGTTGGTTATTAGTTATTAGTGGTTGGTTGTTAGTTGTTAGTCATATCAAATCCTCTCTTCATCGGAATAGTAAATTCACTGTTGACTGTTGACTGTTAACAGTTAACATCATGTATGAGTGCAACCGGAATTGATATCATTAGTCTCGATATAGCGGTTCTCAATTTTCGTGAAATAGTAACCAATGCCCTGCGCGGGCCAATGCCCTTGATATTATTCGATCGATCCTAGTTTTTGTAAGCGCGAACGAATAGCAGCCGGCTGTCGCTGAAATCTCTGAGCTAATTCGCCAATTTGTTGACCGCTAGCATATTCTTTCTGCAAATTTTCGTCTTCATCCTGACTCCACTTTACATAAGCTCTGGGATATTTTTGGCGAATTTTATCGTTCTGGTTTTTAGGTTGATAGACACGATCGGGCATCTGAGAACTGTCAGACTCCAAATTCGAACCACCGGCGTTCAACTGCGGGTTGATTGCACCGCCACGATTAGCTACAGCTTCCTGTACGCGGTTGGGAATTGCAGCAATTTCTTGAGCAAGCTCGACCAAAGCATTGTCTGCTTTTTGCTGAATTTCTGTTAGCTGCCGCTGCTGCAAACTGCCCCACTGCGGCAGTTCGTTGATAAACTGCTGCAAGTCGAGAATGATTGTTGTCAAAGTTTCGATTTGTTGCAACTCCGGGCGCTGTTTGAATTGGCGACTGGTGACTTCGATCTCGCTTTGAATCATTTTAATCGTTTTTTCTAAAATGATTAGTCGCTGGCGCAGGTTCTCAATGGCGGAAATTAGAGAGTGTACGTTTTCTCCCGATCCAACATTGAGGTTTTCGCGAGATGTTTGGCCTAGGGCTTCGTCTAGGGTATTTACAGCAAGTTGCAATTGCTCGATCGCGCGATCGGTAATAGTTGCTTGTTGATTTACGCGATCGAACACAGCCGCCGTACTTGTTTTAACTTGGCCGTGCAGCTTCTGCCGGTTCACAAAATTCAACACCAGCGAAATCACTACAGGCACTTCGACATAAACGCCCTGCTGCCAAACCAAACTAGCAGCCAATCCCGCAGCCGAAGCAGCCAGAAAAACCAATTCAGCAGTATCTAACAAATTGCTAGGCTGGGATTTTTTGATTGTAGTTGGTGAATTGGATGGTGACATAGGCTAATACCATTTTTGATTTTTGATTTTTGATTGGGAATGACCGAGGTCTATGGGAGTTGGGAGTTTGCCTATAATTGCATTATTTTTAAATCAACTATAAATATGCAGGTAAAAATAAAGTGCGATCGGATGCAGGCCGTGAATTGAGCAGCGGTGAAAAACAAATTAAATTTTTTATTAACCGTGATCTCATTAAATATATTAAATCTGCAAAATTACCCGAGCTAAAGAGAAATAAATCAAAACTCCAAGGACATCAACGGCGGTGGTAATAAAAGGAGCAGACATTAAAGCTGGGTCTAAACCCAAAGAACGAAATAGAAACGGCAGAGATGAACCGGCAAGAGAAGCTAAAATTGCGATCGCCAACAAACTTACTCCCACTGCGATTGCCACTGCTAAATTCCCTTGCAGAGTGTAAGCCCAGCCCGTTGCTACAGTCCCTAATATAGCTCCTAACAGCGCTCCCGCCATCCCCTCGCGCACAATTACTTTAAACGGGCCCATCGCCGTAATTTCGTCAGTGTTCAAACCGCGAATTATAACTGTTGAAGACTGGGCTCCGACATTGCCTCCAGTGCCCGTCAGCAGCGGAATAAAGGCTGCTAGGGCGACTACTTGCTGCAAAATATCTTCTTGCGCTCTAATAATTGCCCCAGTGACTGTATTGGTTAAGAGCAGAACAAACAGCCACACGACCCTTTTGCGAGCAACCGTGATCAAATCGGTCTGAAAATAATTGTCGCCGCCGGACTGGACACCGCCCAAGGTATAAATATCTTTATCGGCTTCTTCTTCTAAAATGTCGATCGCATCGTCAACTGTAATGATCCCCACAAGACGCTGTTCGCGGTCTACAACGGGCACTGCTAAAAAATCGTAACGCTGGATCAGCCTAGCTACTTCTTCTTGATCCGTTCCAGTCTGAACAGAAACTACATCGCGGGTCATAATTTCGCCGACAGTTTTGTCCAGGGGAGAAGTGACTAAATCCCGCAAGGATAAAATGCCCGTCAGGCTGCGGGCTGCGTCGGTGACATAAAGAGAATAAATTGTTTCAGTAGTTCTAGCCAAAGAGCGAATTCGGTCTAAAGCTTGGGCGACGGTAAAGCTTTCTTTGAGAGAAATGTATTCTGGGGTCATGATCCGGCCGGCGGTACTGGCTTCGTAACCCAAAAGTTGGGCCGTAGCTTCGCGTTCTGTTGGGCTCAATTGACCTAAAAGGCGGCGGACTAATATCGCCGGCAGTTCGTCAAACAGTTTTGCTCGATCGTCCGGCGACATTTTGTCTACAATGTCGAGGACTTCTTGGCGTTTGAATTTTTCGCAGAGGGACTGCTGAACGCTGGAGTCGAGATATTCGTAAACTCCGATGGCTTCGTCTTTGGAAAGTAACCGGAAAGCTATTACTTGCATGGTTTCTGGCAGGCCTTCGATCGCTTCAGCGATGTCGGCCTCCTGCACCGGATGCAAAATCGCTTTTGCTCCTTTAAAGTCTCCTTGTTCTAACAAAGCCCTTAACTGCGATCGAACTAATTCCCGCAGTTCTTTTCGCGCATAAGTGGGAAGCGAAGACGATTGATAACTTTTTTCTGTCACTGATGACCCTCCTAATGCCCTTTTCGCTTTTCGATTTTCGCATAGAAGATTATCGATTAAAGAATTGGGGATGACTTACGGAGTCAGCGGTTTTGGAGTTTACCTACAGTTACATTTTTGGGGGAAACTGGTATAAACCTGTGCTGCGCGCCTTCCTGAATCCAGTTTAGAGCCTATTGACACCACTCGTCGCAGCGATCGAACTTGCCATGACACAATCCGCACTTTACCAGAAAAAATTGGTTTAAAGCCTCTCCCTTGAAGGATCGAAGAAAAAAATTAATTTTCCTCGCCCGCAATCTCCTGGCGATCGAGCGCGGGGTAACTGTCCACCTATATGCTGTCAACTGTTGAACCGATTTGGGATCAAATACATTTATTTTGATCGGCGACACTCATCGGTAGGAAAGGAGAATTGGGCCCGAACACTTTTTCCAACAAATTCGTAGAACTTTGATTGCGAATAAAATTATTGACCGTTTCTTTCCATTCAGTATCACCTGCAGGCAGGATCATGCCATAGGAAATGCAGGTTAAAGGCTGCTCCGGTATCAAAGAATACTGGTTTTGAGTTAAACCCTGTCTCAGCGCTTCTCCAACTAACAGCATTCCATCGCTGGCGAAGGCATCGATTTTTCCTGCTGCCGCATCTGTTACACCAGACTCTCTCCCCGCCATACCTTGATAAATTTTCTGGTTGGCTAGTTGATATCTGCCTGCAATGAATTGTTCGGTAAGAGAACCGCTCAACACGCCAATTGTCGCCCCTTGCAGGAATCCCGAAGGATTGACTCTCAGTTTGTTTTCTGGCTTGACTAACAGATAGGTGCCGCTGTATAAAAAGGGTAGCGAATAGGCAATTCCGCTGGGGGGATTTTGGAGGATTGTATTGGGCCCGCATTCCAGGTGAGCGCGCTTGCTGGTGACGCTACGAAATCGCCCTTTTTCGGCTGATTCGTTGAGGTTGGTTTCGAGTTTTTCTAACCGAACAGAGCGATTTAATTTCTTTTCTAAGTCAGCTCGGAAAAGCTCTAACCCTTCGATGCAAACTCCTTGCCACTTTTCGCCTTCCAAGTAGCCGAAGGGAGCAGCATCTTTTCTGATGCCGACTTTCAGAATGCCGGTTTGCTTAATTTCTTGCAGTGCTGTTTCGGCGGAGGCAACTGAAGGTAAAACTGCGGGAAACAATATCGATAAGACGCAGCCGATCGCTGCAAACTTTAGGCTTTTGCTGGTGATTTTTTTGCTTGTCACTTTGGCATTTCTATAAATATTTGACCGATTATATTATACAAATAAAACAAATATTGTCAATATATTTTGGGAGTTAATGGGGCGCTTTTGAACTATGCCTGGTAAGGCAGAGCGATCGGCTATGCCGACTAAATCGCGTGCTGAGGCTCTTCTTTGCTGGCATGGGTTCCCAGGAAGTTCCGGGGAACCGGTTAACTGCATCATTTCAAGTTCAATGGTAGTTTTGCGACAATAATTAGTTACTGATTTAACGAAAGTCGATCGCTAGATTGCCATCCTATTTGGCATCCAAATTAAACCAATAACTGATACTTTTCTTGTGCCAAACGGTAAAGCGGCCGCCACACCAAACGGTTAGTCAATACCACCAGCAGCGACATCACAGAAGTGGCTGCTAATAGCAGAGGAAAATTGCCCGATGCCGTGGCTTCAGAAATCGTCTCGCCCAAGCCGCTTGTTTTAATTATTTCACCTTTAAACTGCACGTATTCGCTGACAATACTCGCATTCCAAGCTCCCCCCACCGCCGTAATAATTCCTGTAATTAAGTAAGGGAAGATTCCGGGAATAATTAAAGTTTTCCAGCGCTGAATTAGTGAAAGCTTGTAAACTTGCGCGGCTTCAAACAATTCCGATGGTATGGATTGAGCGCCGGCAATCACATTAAACAGCAAATACCACATTGTACCCAACATCATCAACGCCACAGAACCTATTTGTAAGCCGCCTCCTGCGTGAATTAAAGCTAGCAGCAATACAGGAAATAAAGCCGTTGCTGGTACAGAAGCGGCTATTTGTACTAAGGGTTGCAAAAGTTGAGCTAAACGCGGATTTCGCCCGATCGCCACTCCGAGGGGTACTGTCCACAACAGCGATAAAAATAGGGCGCAAATGACTCGTAAAGCGGTAAAAAATGCACCTCCCATGACTTTTTGCCAGTCCGAAAAACTCAGCAACCTGAGCAGCAGCACTGCTTCCCATGTTCCCCAAAGCACGATCGCGGCAAACCCGCACAGAAACAGCCAATTTATCCAATTTCCGAGGCGGCTTTGCGGGCGATCGCTTTTTGGTAAGTTAGCAGGTGTAAAAGCTCTGGCTAAAGTGCGATCGAAACTGTCGCCTAGGGGCGAAATCCGCGACTTCAACACCCGCAGTGTGGGCGATCGCCTTAAAAAATCCAACACCTTTGACTGCGGTACGTTGGTAGCTTCCACGGTTTGATATTTAAATTTTTCTGCCCAAGCAATTAAAGGCTGCCAGATAAAAAAGTCGATCGCTACAATCACACCAATTAATATTGCTAAGCCCCAACCGATCGCCCCAAAATTGCCTTCATTGGCTGCTTTGCCCAAATAGGAACCAAGTCCGGGCAAATTAAAATTTTTGTCGCCCAAGGTAAAAGACTCGATCGCAATCAAAAAGAACCACCCGCCAGCCACTGACATGACGCTGTTCCACACCAGTCCGATCGCACCAGCGGGCAATTCTAACGTCCAAAATTGCTGCCAAGCATTGAGGCGATAAACTCGTGCAGCTTCCTTTAGTTCTTGCGGAATGCCGGAAAGCGACTGATAGAAACTAAAGGTCATATTCCAAGTCATTCCAGTAAATATTAAGATAATCGATGCGAGTTCTACGCCGATTCTTTGACCTGGAAATAAAGTCACTAGGGCTAAAACAACTCCGGGCAAAAAAGATAAAACCGGAATTGACTGCAAAATATCTAACAAGGGAATTAAAATTTTTGCTGCTAGGGCAGAACGGTAAGCAGAATAAGCATAAACTAAGGTAAATAGCAAGGATAAAAAATAGGCGGCTGTCATGCGTAAAAGAGTCTGGGCTGTATACCCTGGCAAGACATTTAGTGTGGTTTCAATTTTAAAATTAGGGTTGTACTCACCGTTGAATTGAGATGCTGTTTGAACGATTACGAAAATTAGAGAAAATATCGCTAGAATCAGCAATCCGTCTTGCCAAGTCCAAGCGGATCTTTCTAAAGTTTGATTGGCGGGTATTAGGGGTCTTGTCATAATTATTAGTTATGGGGAATTGGGCATTGGCCCGCGCAGGGAATTGGGCGGAGCGAAGCGGAGGGATTGGGCGGAGCGAAGCGGAGGGATTGGCCCGCGCAGGGAATTGGGCGGAGCGAAGCGGAGGGATTGGGCGAGCGCGAAGCGGAGGGATTGGGCATTGTCAACCAGTAATGACTGCTGACTAATGACTGCTGACTACTGACTAAGCTGTTCTGCATTTAAATTTCATGTAAGGAACCAAAATTTAATAAATTAAACATCTGCCACACTTCTCTCTCCAGAAGCTCAGGGGGTAAAGAGAGGCAGAGCCTCGGGATCTGCATTACCAGGCACAGCCTGGTAACGAGCCAATATGCAATGTTTATTTGCGCGACAGCTTAATGACTAATGACTAAGGACTATTGACTACTGACTACTGACTACTGACTACTAAGAGGGCGGGCCCGCACCATCCACCGCCCCTACTGACTAATGACTACTGACCACTGACTACTGACTACTGACTACTGACTACTGACTATTGACTACTGATTGTTGACTTCTGATTCTAAAAATATTTCGCCTCCTGGTTCGTCGTAGCTGTACAACTCGGCATAGCGACCCAAATCAATCGCGGTTTGCAATTGTCTTATTGCTTCTTTCGGGCTAAAGTGGGCTTCGAGAATATCCAGAATTAACTCTTCTGAAATGCGGTGATTGCGCTTGGCCTGAAGCATTCTATAAATTTGCTGTACGAGGAGAATGTTGCTGATAATTTGGGTGCGGACAATTTGTTTTCGCTGGTCAATTCCGCCGGCTATGAATTGAAGGCCAACTGGTGTTAAAAGCAGGTCGCCTTCTTGGATTACTAGGAATTCCATTAATTTTGCTGCTTCGACGATCGGCAAAATGTCGTCTACCTCTAGCATTAATTCTTGACCGAGGCGGTAGAGGTCTTTCTCTTGGCGGTCTTCTAAGAGTTCCAGCAAACCTGCGATCGCACCTGTTCGCACCTGCGGTAGAGATTGGTATTTAGGCGTTGGGGCGGGTTGAGCTTCAGACGCAGTAGTAGCGGTACTTTCAGCGGGTGTTGTCACTGTGACGCAGCTCAATTCGGGATTGGTGAGGATTTTGTAAACTTGGTCTACGAGAGTTTGGAATTCGACTGTTTTGCGATCGCGGTAGTGCGGCAAATTCACGGTCAAGTCGGCGCGAATTCGCCCCGGATTGCGGCCGAGGACTACAATGCGATCGGCTAAAATAACCGCTTCCTCAATCCCGTGAGTTACGATTAACACAGCTTTGGTGGGAATCTTTTTTTCCAGCCACAAATCTAATAACTCAAACCGCAAGTTTTCAGCAGTCAGAACATCTAAAGCTGAAAACGGTTCATCCATGCAAAGCAGTTCGGGTTCCACCGCCAAAGCTCTAGCAAATCCCACCCGCTGCCGCATTCCGCCCGAAAGTTCTTTGGGATAAGCATTTTCAAATCCGTCCAAACCGATAATATCAATCATTTTCAAGGCTTTTTGGAGGCGCGGTTCGGGCATTTCTCCTTTAGCTTTTAAGCCTAATTCTACATTTTCTAGTACCGTCAACCAGGGATAAAGAGCAAAGTTTTGAAATACAATTGCCACCCCAGGATTTAAGCCGACTAAAGGACGATTGTGGTAGAAAATTTGACCTTCGCTGGGCGGAATTAGTCCGGCTATCATCCGCATCAATGTTGATTTACCTGACCCGGAAGGGCCGAGCAAAGCTACTATTTCGCCCGATCGCAATTCTAAATTAATTTGCTCTAAAATAGAAATTTTTTGACCGTTTGGCTGCTGGTAAGCTTTGCTAACGCCTTTTAAGGTAATGAGGCACTCTGTTGCTGTTTTAGCTATCACAGCTAAACCCCCTCGCTTGTTGTTTAAGTTTAGTTATTAGTCATTGGTCATTGGTCATTAGTCATTGGTCATTAGTCATTAGTCATTGGTCATTAGTCATTGGTCATTAGTCATTGGTCATTAGTCATTGGTCATTGGTCATTAGACCAAAACTATCATAAACTCAGGGCTATTTCATTCTTTGTAGGGCCAATCCCCCCGCGATCGCCCTCCTAGACAGGGGAGGGTCGGCCCGCACCATCCACGACGCCTACAAAATCCTGATTTTCCTGAGAATGAAATAGCCCCGATCGTAAACTGACAACGGATATTTGTCTGCAGACAGGAGTTCCCGTCCGCTGGTTTTAAAATTGATTCTTGGGTTTCCATACCTATACCCCATAAACTCATTTTTCGCAAGACCTGCTGGCGACAATGGGTAAAATCTGCGAGATATCAATTAAAGCTGAAATGATGAGCGATCGCCAAAACTTGGTTTCTCTAAAAAAACTGGATTTTGAGATTAATTTTCAATATTATTGCTACAATGACTGATTTTATACAAATTATCTTTAATTTGCCGATAACTCGCCGGACTTAGGCATTGCTGTTTCCCTACAGGTGCTCGATTGTCTCTAATAAAAAATGTAAACTGTATTTATCTATTTGCCAATTTGTGCTAAAAGGCTGCCTAACTGAACGGCGATTACTCCAAGTATGGCACTGCTAACCCAGTAAAAAGTGGCAAGGCTGTAAGCTCGATCGCGCCACAAGACATTTGACTCTAAACCGTAAGTCGAAAAAGTAGTATAAGCGCCCAAAAAGCCCGTCGCAACCATTAACCGCACTTCCGTCGGAATCGCCGGCACCCGTTCAAAAGCGAGGGTGATAAAAAATCCCATAGCCAAGCAACCGGTGATGTTAATAAAAAAAGTTCCGTAGGGAAAAGCTGTACCGAAACGGTTGGCAAACCACAAGGTGATATAATACCTGCTCAAAGCGCCGGCGATGGCACCGAAACTAATGGCGATCGGGTGTCGGAGATTCGGGTCTTGTAGCATCAAACAATTTGAGATTTTAGATTTTATACTGAGCTGATTCATGTAAAATATTGTACAATCAAATTGGCGATCGCTCAGGCTGTTGCCAATTAAAATCAATTGAGATTTTTTATGCAAATTGTGCTGGCAACAGCAGAGGATGATTGAGTTAAAGCTTGGGAAAGCACTGGCGGCAATACTGAAAACGTCAAGATCCACCGAGGCTCAATTTTTGAGGTAAAATGCGATGCTTTTGTTAGTCGGGCGAAGAGTTTTGGGTTCATGGACTGTGGCTTAAGTTTAAAAATTTCGGAGTATTTTGAAGGTCACGTTCAAGAACGCCTGCAAAAACTAATTCAGACTCGCCATCACGGCGAATTTTTAGTAGGATTGGCAGAAGTTGTAGATACAGTTCATGATGAAGTTCCCTATTAGATAGCTGCCCCACTCATGCGGGTTCTCACAATTTTAACAGAAACAGTAAATGTTTATCTAGCAACCCGCGCTATTTTAAGTTTGGTAAAACATGGCACTGTTGCAGACGGAACGCCGGTCAAACATATCATTGAAACGATCGCAATTCCCGACATGAGCACGGGAACGCGCAAAGTACCACCGCACATCTGCGCCAATCAGATGAAAGTCACCCTCGAAGATATCCTCCTAGATCGATACAAATTTCCTCAATCTTGGCTGTACGCCCAAAAAAGTCACCAATTGTTACAGACTAGCGATGTCGGAGATTTGCAGGGCGAAGATTGAAATTTTAAATTTTAAACTTTGATGTTAAAAAATTAAGTTTGTTGTGGGTTGTTAGGTGAAGGGAATTATCATAAATTTAAGTACGCTAAACCGTACCTGTAAGTGGGCGGTATCCGACAGGCGGTTTCAATGCTAAAATGCCAGAATGAATTCTGGCGCTATAAATACAAAGTCCATTCGCAGCAGATTTAAGAAAGGAGATAATTCATATGACAGATCCAAATTTGACTGAGACAACAATTGTAGAGGTAACTCCCGAAACGACGGCGATCGTCAAACAAGAGATGCCCGACGCGACTGATGAAACGATCGCAGAAACTGCGGCTTTGTTTGAATCAATCAAAAAACGCGCCGCTGCCGAATTTCAAGCCGCCGGCGAACTCACCCGCGAAGCTTATTTGAAAGCTGTGACGAAAGCCAGTGACGCGATCGACGAAAATAAGTCGATCGCCAAAGACAGAATGAAAGAAGCAGTCAGCCTGATCAAAAAAGAATCCGAGAAAAATTGGCTGGTACTTGATGCAATTAAAACGCGGGCGCAAGCGCAGGTACAAGATGCCGGCGAAGTCAGCCGCGAAGCTTATTTGAAAGCTGTGCGACAAGCGCGAGAAGCGGTGGAACAAAATAAATTGGTCGAACGCGATCGCATCGAACAAGCTGTTGACGACATTCAGAAACAAACTGAAAAAAATTGGCACGTTGTTGTGGGAGAAATTGAGTCGCTGGGCACTCGCTTGAAGGAAACGGCTAAGTCTGCATGGAACTCGCTAACGGCGTTTTGTGACAAGTCGGATCGCCGCGATTCCTAGAAAGATTTTCCGCAACAGTCTTGCGATAGTCGATCGCGCGGGCCCGCCCGGTTTCCAAACTGGGCGGGCTAATAGCGATCGCCCTTTAATTTGCATTCAGCAAAAGGTTCAGCCATACTGCATAATAAAAAAGCTTTATTTTTAGTCCAAAACCCCGAACCATGAGAACTTACTACTGCGGCGACCTGCGAAGCAAACATATCGGAGAGACTGTCACCCTTTACGGCTGGGTGGATCGCCGCCGCGATCATGGCGGAGTGATTTTTCTCGACGTGCGCGATCGATCGGGTATTGTGCAAATTGTCAGCGATCCTGAACGCACCCCCGACTCCTATCACGGCGCTGAGTCTTTGCGCGGCGAATACGTGGTGAAAATTACCGGTAGAGTCACCAGCCGCCCCGAAGATTCCCTCAACCCCAAATTGCCTACGGGTGAAATAGAAATTTACGCGGACGAAATTGAGTTGTTAAATGCGGTACGCAAGCAGTTACCGTTTCAGATTTCCACGGCGGATAATGAAAATGTGCGGGAAGATTTGCGCTTGAAATATCGGTATTTGGACTTGCGGCGCGATCGTATGAGTCGCAATTTGCAGCTTCGCCACCAAGTTGTCAAAGCTATGCGCCGCTACCTGGAAGATGTCGGCAATTTTATGGAAATTGAAACGCCGATTTTAACTCGATCGACTCCCGAAGGTGCAAGAGATTATTTAGTTCCCAGCCGCGTCAATTTGGGCGAATGGTATGCTTTGCCGCAGTCGCCGCAGTTGTTCAAACAATTGTTAATGGTTTCGGGATTTGACAGATATTATCAAATTGCCCGCTGTTTCCGCGATGAAGATTTGCGCGCCGACAGACAGCCGGAATTCACGCAATTAGACATGGAAATGAGTTTCATGTCTTTAGAAGAAATCCTCGAATTAAACGAAGGTTTAGTTTGCCAAATTTTCCAAAGTGTCAAAGGCGTAGAATTGCCCCGTCCTTTCCCACGCTTGACTTACGCCGAAGCAATGGATCGCTACGGTAGCGACAAACCGGATACTCGTTTCGGTATGGAATTAATCGATGTTTCCGATTTAATGAAAGATTCGGGATTTAAAGTATTTTCCGGGGCGATTGCTGCGGGCGGAATTGTGAAAACTTTGCCGATTCCGGGGGGGAATGAAGCTTTTTCTAACGAACGGATTAAAAAAGGCGATTTGTTTAAGGAAGCTACTGAAGCTGGGGCTAAAGGATTAGCTTTTATCCGGGTGCGGGAAAATGGCGAAATTGATACGATCGGCGCAATTAAGGATAATTTGACGGAAGCGCAAAAACAGGAATTGCTCGATCGCACGGGCGCGAAACCTGGTCATTTGTTGTTGTTTGCAGCAGCCGATGCGACTGCTGTCAATAAGACTTTGGATAGATTGCGTTTGTTTGTCGGTAACGAATTGGGACTGATTGACAAAGAGAAGATGAATCTGCTGTGGGTGACGGATTTCCCGATGTTTGAATGGAACGCTGACGAGAAGCGTTTGGAAGCTATCCATCACCCGTTTACTGCGCCGCATCCTGACGATATTCACGATTTGAAGACGGCGAGGGCTCAAGCTTACGACTTGGTGTTAAACGGCACGGAAGTGGGCGGTGGTTCTCTGCGGATTTATCAGCGGGATGTTCAGGAAAAGGTGTTTGAGGCGATCGGTTTATCGACGGAGGAAGCTTACAATAAGTTCGGCTTTTTGTTGGATGCGTTTGAGTACGGAACTCCGCCCCACGGCGGGATTGCTTACGGTTTGGATCGGTTGGTGATGCTGTTGGCGGGCGAGGATTCGATTCGGGATGTGATTGCGTTTCCGAAGACGCAGCAGGCTGCTTGTTTGCTGACGAATGCGCCTGCTGGGGTGGATGAGAAGCAGTTGAAGGAGTTGCAAGTGCGATCGACTTATACGCCCAAGTCATAAGGCGATCGGGACTTAGGCAAAGCCTATGTGTCATGCTGAGAGAAGGGAAGCATCTCGCTGGATGCTTCACTACACTGCGTTTTGTTCAGCATGACAGACACGATTCTGCGTCCTTGACTGTCATTGAGTCAAAACTTTCGCTGATATTGTATGCTCTAGTTACATTCCACGTCTTTAGACTAAAAACGCTCTAATTATCATAATCGAAAATAGGTAAAAACGATGTCAACAGTTTATCGTTTAAAAGCCAGCGAACTCAATCATCATTTTTTAGAACAAATTAAGGCGACTTTTGGAGATAAAGAGATTGAAATAATTGTTTCTGAGTGTGATGAAACCGAATATCTTTTGAAATCTGAAGTCAACAAAAATAGACTTTTAAAAGCTATTGAAAATGTTAAAGAGGGGGAAAAATTAGTTGAAGTTAACTTAGAGAATTTGCAATGAGCAGAAGAATTGTTTTTGAATCTTCTGCTTTTGCAGATTTTAATGAATGGGCAAAATTAGACAAAAAGATTTATCGCAAAATTGTAGAATTGATTAAAGATATAGACCGATCGCCCTTTGAAGGATTGGGAAAACCTGAACCTCTGAAATACGAGTTAAGTGGTTTTTGGTCTAGGCGCATTGATAACGAACATCGTTTAGTTTACCAAGTTACGGATCGAGAAATTGCGATCGTGGCTTGTAAGTATCATTACACTGAATAGATGTGATTGCGTTTCCGAAGACTCAACAGGCTGGTTGTTTGCTGACGAATGCGCCGGCTGGTGTGGATGAGAAGCAGTTGAAGGAGTTGCAAGTGCGATCGACTTACGTACCGAAAACATAGGTATCTAAAATACCTTCCATGAATAGTGGATGGGTGGCGAGAAACCGGGTTTTTTCCAGAATACTCGTCACACATCCTAGAAACTGGGAAAAACCCGGTTTCTTTGATTTGTGCGCCGTCAGAAACCGGGTTTTTTCCGAGAATACTTCGTTGTCATTAAACTAAAAACGCTATAATTATCACAATCAAAAACAGGTAAAAACGATTAGTTTACCAAGTTGCGGATGACAAAATTGCGATCGTGGCTTGTAAGTATTATTACAATGAGATGAAAGATTAACCATGAAAATCCCCGTTGAACTTAACGAAGAGTTGGTTAAAGAAGCCTTTCGCTTAACCAATTTCAAGACAGAAAAAGAACTGATTGACTTTGCTTTGCAAGAATTAATTCGCACCCGAAAAAAGCGGAACCTACTCGATTTAAGCGGACAAATTCAATTTTCGACCGACTACGATTATAAAGCCTTGCGGGAAAACAAAAATGTTTCTGATTGATACTTCCGTCTGGCGTTTTGCGCGACAAGACAGGTGTAGTACGCCAATCCTTGGAAGCAATAATTAATGATGAAAGTATTTTCCTGAACCGATTTACTCAGATGGAACTTTTGCAAGGTTGTCGAGATGAACGGGAGTGGACACTATTAGAAACTTATCTCCAAGAACAAGACTACATCGAGTCTACGCCTAATACTTGGGTAGCGGCTGCTCGGATTTACTACGATTTGCAAGCGCCTTGGGTTAACGGTTAGAAGTAGTATCGACTGCTGCATTGCCCAACTTGCGATCGAGTACCAACTTATTCTAGTTTATAACGATCGCGATTTTGAAACTATTCAGAAAGTGCGATCGGTCAATTGCTTGCGCTTCCGACCTGACAATAATTAAAGATTAATTTTAGTTTGAGTTGGTGAGGATGGGGGTGAAGGCTGAAATGATTACGGAAAGTATCTGTAAATCTCTTTCCTATGCAGTATCCTGACAAAACAGACTATGCCATCATTAACTTTAATACCGATGCGGTAATCTCCCAGCCTAATGCGATAGTAATCTCCATCGCCCTTGAGTTTTTTAAGATTGCTGACTTCATTTAATTTTTCTGCATTCTCAACGTCTTCTATCGCTTCCTGAATTCTTTCAAACAAGTTGGCATCAAGAATCTTGAGTAAATCCTTTTCAAAGCTTTTTCTAAACTCAACAATCATGGTTGTCCCTTCAAAATTTTGAAGATTTGGTCGCGGCTGACTGTTTCAGTATTTTCACCTTCTTTGATAGCATTTTCCATCCCTATATCTTCTAGGGCTTCGGTTAAAATTTCCGAAAAGACTTCTTTTTGTTCTTTTAACAACTCAAAAATAGCTGCTTTGAGCAATTCTTTAAGTTTGGTTTCGTCTAGAGTAATTTCAGACATTGCTTTTTTTGTAGGATTATTTTTAGGTTTTTATTTTATCACGAAATGCCGCAAATTTATTTTTAATTTAATTAAATTTATTCTAGCCAACGTTGGTTTGCGGGTAGTCAGAAACCGGGTTTTTTACGGAAATACTGCATCCGGGCCTTTAACTGTCGTGAAAAACCCGGTTTCTTTGGTATTTATGGGTAAGCCCTAAATGAGACAGAAAGGTCGATCGCACTTTTTCAATTCGTGCGATCGCCCTCAACAATTACTCTTTCCAGTAACGGGTTAAAATCCGAATCACCTCACCCGCTATCGGCGATGGTAGAGGCGGGCTCCATTCCCCAACTTCTGCAAAACCTAAAACGTGTAACAGATTAACGATGCTGTCTACCGCTTTGGGAACGCCGCACAACAGCAAACGAATCGGTTGCTTACCTTGAGGTACATCAGGAATTTCTTCCCGGAGCAGTTCGGGAACTGATTTTGGCTGTGATATCATAGACTTTGAATTACACGAATAGTGGAATTGCGATCGCCCTCCAGTTTTCCAGGCCAGGGGGGCGATCGCTTTTCCGTTTGTACATCCTGAGTCTAGTTCAATCGCTGCCGTTTGTCAATCGTTACGACAAAATAAATGCTCGTAGCGACAACTTAAGGGATAGTCAAGGTTGCAGAATGGTAACATCTGCTTGCAAAGTTATCGCTAGCAGTTGAGCATCAGCAGTGATCCGTTGGAAATTGGCAGTTGTGATGGCCGATCGCAATATCAGCAATAAAGAATTGGCGGCTAGAATTGGGATGCACCCCACTTCTGTGTCTAAAATCAAAACCCGTCGCCGACTCACCCGAATCGATGAAGCCACTCTCAGCGCTTTGTGCAAAGCACTGAACTGTCAGCCGGGAGATTTAATGGTGTATGAAGAGGACAATCCCGATCGCTAAACAAAAATGTTCTTGTGGAACAGGCATCCTGTTAAGCGAGAATGGTGCTTGATGTGAGTTTAACCTCAGATATTTGCGTTAACCTAGTTGACTACAGCTTGTACCGCACTCCCCAAGATAATCTATGCTTCTTGCCCGCATCCAAGAACTAGCCGCTACCCTCGCACCCCGCTTGATCGAAATTCGCCGCCACATCCACTCACACCCCGAACTCAGCGGCCAAGAATACCAAACCGCCGCCTATGTAGCCGGAGTTCTCGCATCCAGCGGAGTCCGCGCCATAGAAGGAATCGGCAAAACAGGAGTGCTCGGCGAGCTCAAAGTTGACAGCAGCGAGTCCCGGTGGCTGGCAATTCGCACCGATATGGACGCTTTGCCAATTCAAGAACGTACTAACCTAGAATTTGCCTCCCGCAACGACGGAGTGATGCACGCCTGCGGCCACGATATCCACACCACAGTCGGTTTGGGCGCGGCAATGATTTTGTCGAAGTTAAAAGAAAAATTGCCCGGTAACGTCCGCTTTTTGTTTCAGCCCGCAGAAGAGATTGCCCAAGGCGCTCAATGGATGATTCAAGATGGGGCGATGCAAGATGTTGACGGCATCCTCGGAGTGCACGTTTTTCCGACGATTCCCGGCGGTTGTGTCGGTATCCGCCACGGGGCACTGACGGCGGCGGCGGATGACCTAGAAGTGATTGTAATGGGCGAATCCGGCCACGGTGCGCGTCCCCACGAGGCGATCGATGCAATTTGGATAGCTTCTCAAGTAATTACCAGTTTGCAGCAGGCAATTAGCCGGATGCAAAATCCTTTGAGGCCTGTGGTTTTGACGATCGGGCAAATTAGCGGCGGACGGGCGCCCAACGTGATTGCCGATCGCGTAAAATTATTGGGAACCGTGCGATCGCTCCATCCCGAAACCCACGAAAAACTACCGGCTTGGATCGAACAAATTGTTTCCAGCGTCTGCGCGACTTACGGCGCCAAATACGAACTCACCTACAAACGCGGCGTGCCCGGAGTCCAAAACGACCCAAAACTGACGCAATTAGTCGAAACTGCAGCTTTAGAAGCTTTAGGTCGATCGCGCGTCCAAATTTTACCAGAACCATCCCTCGGCGCCGAAGATTTTTCAATGTATCTAGAACACGCACCGGGAACCATGTTTCGCTTAGGAGTGGGACTGACTGACAAACCCAACTATCCCCTCCATCACCCGCAGTTTGAGGTGGATGAAGCAGCTATAGTTACGGGCGCTGTCACCTTAGCCTATGCCGCCTGTCAGTATTGGAAACAGCAAGCAACTAAGTGATATCAAATCCTCTGTTTATCGGAATAGTAAATTCACTGTTGACTGTTGACTGTTGACTGTTGACTGTTGACTGTTAACTGTTGACTGTTGACTGTTGACTGTTGACTGTTAACATCATGTATGAGTGCAACCGGAATTGATATATATCCTTGCCGTTAAATTACCCAAAATTAACATAGGTTCGCAGTCAGGAATTCAGTTTTTTTCCAAATTAGAGGACTGAAGTCCGAACGATCGCATTAATCTTGTTGTTATCAATCCACCAGACACAATATAGCGGTTCGCACAAAAGTGAGGAGAGCCTCATGCCCGGTTTGGCCTATGCCCTATCCCGCATAGTACCTCATCTTTCGGTAGAAAGGCTATATTAGTTAGTGCAGTTTGGACAGTTTCAGGGCTGATCGTGGGAGGCTAGAAACCGGGTATTCTTGGAAATTGTACGTTTAGTAGCGACAAATCTCCGAAGAAACCCGGTTTCTGAACTCGCGACTAGCCCAAGTATATTGGCCTATCTCCGGCAATTCCCCTCTCCGCAGCCGCCAAATGTGCTAACGTAAAATCAAAACTCCCCAAATTTCAACTATCTGGAGACAGATAACTGTGTTCGCTCAAACACCTCCAACTCCAAGTTACAAATGGTTTAGCTGCATTTCTCGCGCTGTATTCGCCGCATTTTGCCTGTTGCCGATTTTGGGCGCTGCGGGAAACGCCCAAACTCCCCAAAATAGACTCATCAAAATTGGCGTGGTGCAGCGGTTTGGTAATAAAGCCACCGACAAACTCACGCTGAAAGCATTACCGGGCGACAGCTTAACATTAAGTTACAAAACTCCTCAAGGCACAGAAACCAAAACTGCTCCCAGCATCAAGCTAGAAATTGCCAATAAACCTCTGCAATCGCCATTAGTAGAAGAACGAGTTGTTCTGAGCTCCCACCGCAGTTTTGAAAGCGCAGAAGATAGCGCCAATCAGTGGCGCGCTAAGGGTATTGATGTAGAAATTGCCCAACCTTTGCGCTGGCAAGTTTGGGCAAAAAGAGATATTTATAATTCTCCGATTGTGCGGCGCTGGCTGTTGCAAAGTTTGCAAGCTCAAGGTAACAAAACAGCTTTTTTAGATTCCAAAGTTATTAAACAAATACCCCAAGCATTTTGGATTTTAAATGGCTTTCGTTTCAACCGCAATGAGTTGGATGTGACGGCGGGCAAAAATACGATTGAGGTATTGGAACAAACTACTCAAGAGGCGACAGCTACTGAACCCGAAAAAGTTCTTCAACAAACTCGCCGTTATGGTGGCAGTTTGCACCTGCAAAAAAATTCTTACGGCACTTATACTTTAGTTAATGAGGTGCCGACGGAAACTTATTTGCGGGGTGTTGTTCCTCACGAAATAGGGGCTTTTTCGCCTTACGCTTCGATTGTCGCTCAAACTATTTTAGCGAGAACCTACGCCCTGAGAAATTTGCGGAGGTTTGCTGTGGATAATTATGAGTTGTGCGCTGATGTTAACTGTCAGGTTTATAAAGGTTTGACGGAGGTTTATCCGCAAAGCGATAAGGCGATCGCCCAAACGAGCGGTTTGGTGCTAACTTATCAAAATCAGCTCGTAGACGCGCTCTATTCTGCGTCTAGCGGCGGCGTGACAGCTACTTTTGGCGATGTGTGGCACGGCCCGGAACGTCCATATTTGCGATCGATTATCGATTCCCCCAAGAACGTCTGGGATTTGTCAAAGCAGAGCTTGTCTGACGAAAACAACTTCCGCCGCTTTATGACTCTCAAAACAGGGTTTAATGAGGAAAAAGAAGACACTTTCCGCTGGCGCGAAGAAGTTTCTTTGACATCGATTGGGGCATTTCTCAAACAGTATCTTCAAAAGAAACAGCACCCGCTAGCTAATTTTAAAACTCTCACTCAGGTGGAAGTGGTGGAAAGGTCGCCCGCCGGTCGAGTTTTGCAAATGAAGGTTCAAACTGACTTGGGCTCCATCGATATCGAAAAAGATGAGATTCGCAATGCTTTTTACCCGCCGATTAGCACGCTTTTTTATCTAGAACCGATTTACAATCCAGACAAAACTCTCAACGGTTATGCTTTTGTCGGAGGCGGTTTCGGACACGGCGTGGGAATGAGTCAGACTGGTTCTTACAATTTAGCTAATTTGGGCTGGAGTGGCGATCGAATTCTCAACTTTTATTTTCCCGGCGCTCAAGTTGTCCCCCTCAACGATTCCATTACATTTTGGCGGGAATAGTTTATTCAGAATCGCCATCAGAGTCAGCGATGGAAATCGCGCCTCGACAAACGAAGTCCATACCAAGCGGACTGAAGAAAATCACCTAATATTAACCGTCTTTGCTTCAACCGGCACGCCTGCGGGTTTTGTTTGACCAGAAGCGGTTTCAACCGCTGTCTGTAACGCAGAAACCCGGTTTGTTAACGTAATTGAACTCAAATAGCTCAATTACGAAAACGAAAAACCGGGTTACTTAACGCATCGCGCCGAAAATCCTTACTTAGTAAAGAGATTCTTCTTGGTGAGTTTCGATCGTACAATCAGACTTAGGATAAGCGACGCAGGTCAAAACAAATCCGGCTTCGATTTGGTCGTCATCCAAGAAAGATTGGTCAGATTGGTCAATTTCGCCTGATGTGATTTTGCCGGCGCAGGTGGAGCAAGCTCCAGCGCGGCAAGAATACGGGAGGTCGAGTCCTGCTTCTTCGGCAGCATCTAGAATGTAAGTATCGTCATCAACGTCAATGGTCTGGTTGATTCCTTCGGCTTCGCTGATGAGGGTAACTTTGTAAGTTGCCATGCACTAATCCTCTCAAAAATTCAACAATATTGATAATTTTTCCTAATGCAACCTTCAAGGCTGTATGAGCTCTGAGATTAACTCTTAGGTTCGTTCCCTTTATGATATTAGGGGAAAGAAGCAAGCTTGCAACACTCATTTACAAAAAATTTGAATGGGATTAGTTATAACTTTTTCTAATTTCATCTTGATTACTTATACCTATGCGCGACTCAGCCTTGTGATACTGTTGCTGCAAGACTTACGCAAAATAACCGGGTTTCTCTTAAAAATCCTGTTTTGAGCCCTACAGTCCAAATAACCGTTTTTTGCTATGGGGTTTGTCGATCGACTTTCCCCAAAGCTTGCTTGAGTTTGTCTTCTGTGCCTAAAATTTGGGCAATAAAACCCTAAACCCCTACACCGCAAGTCTGTAACTATCTAAAATCTAAATCCTATGACTCAAATTAATGCTGGCTTTGGTTTTTCCCTAAATTCCCCTATTCGCGTCGGGATTGTGGGTACTGGCTTTGCGGCTAAGTTGAGAGCCGAGACGCTGGTAGCTGACGCGCGATCGAACTTGGTAGCAGTGGCGGGGCACAACCAGGAGAAAACCGCAGCATTTTGCCAAACTTTCGGCGCCGAAGCTGCGGTTTCTTGGCGCAAGCTGGTAGAAAGAGACGATTTAGATTTGGTAATTGTCTGTACGGTGAACCGCGATCACGGGGCGATAGTCCTCGCCGCCCTGGAAAATGACAAGCACGTTGTGGTGGAATATCCTCTATCTTTAGAACTATCTGAGGGCGAAAGGGCGATCGAACTTGCGGCCCAAAAGCAAAAACTCCTCCACATCGAACACATCGAATTGTTAGGCGGTTTGCACTCCTCAATCAAAGAATCTTTGCCATTAGTCGGTAAAGTTTTTTATGCCCGCTACGTTACAATTACCTCTGTGCGTTCAGTACCTAAGCGCTGGACTTTTCAACATTCCCTATTTGGTTTTCCCTTAATTGGTGCAATTTCTCGACTGCACCGATTTACTGATTTGTTCGGGGAAGCGACAAGCGTTAACTGTCAAACTCAATTTTGGGACACTCAGCCGGATTTCTACAAAGCTTGTTTGTGCAACGCACAGTTACGCTTCACCAATGGCGTTTTCGCGGAAGCGGTTTACGGAAAAGGAGAGACTTTTTGGCAGTCGGAAAACATTTTTACCATCTACGGAGAAGCAGGAACGCTGATTTTTACTCCTGAATCCGGTCAATTAATTCAAGGAGAAAATCGGCAAACCATCAAAGTAGGAACGCGGCGCGGTTTGTTTGCCAAAGATACCGAGGTGGTGTTAGACTGTTTGCTAAACGGTACGCCGTTGTATGTCAATAATACAAGTAGCTTGTACGCTTTGAAGGTGGCGGATGCTGCGAAGCGATCGAGCGAAACTAATCAAAAATTGGCGATCGACAATTCATAACTATTCCGCTCAAACGGCGGTTGAAACTATGTTTATACAAACTTTCCTCTCTCTCAGAAGATTGAATCAAACAACGTAATTTCAATTGCCAGTTATTGAAGCAGGGGAGGCTAGTTTTATCTGTATATAGCAATCCTAAATCATTTGTGAATTTCTTACTCCCTCCCCTTGGTAAGGGGAGGGT
>NZ_JADEWT010000074.1 GCF_015207505.1 Tychonema sp. LEGE 06208 | reverse complement strand
TAGTCATTAGTCATTAGTCATTAGTCATTAGTCATTAGTCATTAGTCATTAGTCATTAGTCATTAGTCATTAGTCATTAGTCATTAGTCATTAGTCATTAGTCATTAGTCATTAGTCATTAGTCATTAGTCATTAGTCATTAGTCATTAGTCATTAGTCATTAGTCATTAGTCATTAGTCATTAGTCATTAGTCATTAGTCATTAGTCATTAGTCATTAGTCATTAGTCATTAGTCATTAGTCATTAGTCATTAGTCATTAGATACCGTATGTGCGCGGCCCTCGAACAATCTGCGAATCAAATTTAAAATCTCATAGCGACGCACCATACTAGATACCGTCCCAGCAGAAAACCAGAAAGAGGAACATATTTAAAATTAAACCATCAATACTCTAAAATGAATAAAAATGAACTCTGAAAAAATGACAGCCGATCGCCCAAGAGTAGATTATGAAATGGCATGGGACAGTTACGCCCAACAGTGGCAAAAAACTAATGCCGAACTTGCCCATATTGGCGACGAATGGATAGGTAAAGCCGCAGGTGCCGCCAACTCCTTAACCGAATACGAAGCGCTGATCGAACAGCAATTTATAGCGCCGTATATCAAAAAAGAACATCGGGTTTTAGAAATTGGTATCGGTGGCGGAAAAACAGGTTCGCTGCTGCTGAAATATTGCGATCGCCTAATTTGTGCCGACATTTCCAGTCAAATGCTGCAAGCCGCCCGATCGCGCTTGGGAGACGATCGCGTTTCCTACGTCAAACTCGACGGTTTAACATTAGACGGCATCACCCCCGGTGCAGCCGATGTCTGCTTTTGCTACGATACAATGGTACACGTAGAACCCGTAGACATATTCAACTACCTAACACGCATTCCCAAACTGCTGCGGGGCGATCGTCTTTGCGTCTTTCACCACGGCAATATTCTCACCGAATTGGGCTGGGAAAAATTCGCCAGCGAGTGGGAAAAAAACTTATTGGGACGCAGAGATGGCACGGCATTCTCAATAATGACTGATACAATTATGGAAAAATTTCTCAACCATTTAAACTATGAAATCATCCTGAAAAACACATCTTCAGTACCGCGAGATTGCGTCTGGATATGCAAAGCGCCAGTCATCAGTCATCAGTCATCAGTTATTAGCCATTAGTTATTAGTTATTAGTTATTGGTAGCAGTTAATAAATAACCAATAACAACTAACAACAGTCACCAATGCCCCATGCCCAAGTCAACAGTCAACATTCAATGAAAGCATTATTTCTTCACCCAAACTTCCCCGCCCAGTACCGCCACATAATCACAGCTTTAGGCGCAGATCCCAAAAATCAAATTGTTTTCGGCACTAAAAACGAGCGTCCCGAATGGAACATTCCCGGGGTTCGCAAAGCAGCATTTACCCCCAGCCGCGAACCCAACCCGCAGACTCACCAATACGTGCGCCCTTTAGAAAGTGCCGTCATCTACGGACAAGCCGTGTTTAGAATGGCAGAACAACTCAAAGCAGAGGGTTTTGTACCCGATATTATTTGCGGACATTCCGGTTGGGGGCCGACACTGTTTGTCAAAGAAGCTTTTCCAAATACGCCGCTGTTGTGTTATTTCGAGTGGTTCTATCACTCGATCGGTTCCGATGCAGATTTCGACCCGGCGGAACCTTTAACAGTTGACGACATGGCGAGAATTAGAATCAAAAATGCGCCGATTTTGATCGATTTATACTCTTGCGATTGGGGTTTGTCGCCTACATACTGGCAGCGATCGCAATTTCCCCCAGAATTGCAGCAAAAATTGTCCGTACTCCACGACGGCGTAGATACGGATTACTTCAAACCCGATCCCGGTGCTAAACTAATTTTGCCTAACTTAGATTTGTCCGGCGTTGATGAAATTGTCACCTACGTATCGCGGGGAATGGAACCTTATCGGGGCTTTCCAGAGTTCATTGAGTCGATCGCCTACGTGCAAGAACGCCGCCCCAACTGTCACGTTGTAATTGTTGGTTCAGACAGAGTTTGTTACGGTCGTTCTTTACCAAATGGCGAGTCTTACAAAGACCATATGCTCAAAAAAGTACCGCTAGATATGTCGCGAGTGCACTTTGTCGGACCGCTACCCTACGGACTGTATTTAAAAGTAATTCAAGCATCCGACGTACACGTTTATTTAACCAGACCTTTCGTGCTATCTTGGTCGATGATTGAATCTTTATCGACAGGATGTTTAGTAATCGGTTCCGACACCGGGCCAGTGAGAGAAGTTATCCGCGATGGAGAGAACGGTTTAATCGTCGATTACTTCTCGCCGAAACAAGTAGCCGATCGCATTGACGAAGTTTTAGACCATCCTACCCGCATGGCAGAAATTCGCGTCATGGCCCGTCAAACCGCCCTAGAACGCTACAGTTTAGCTAAAATGCTGCCGCAGCAATTACAATTGATTGAACAGATAGCAAATCGTTCGATGCCGCCGACAGTTGGTATGCAGCCAGAACGGGAATTAGCCGCATCTTTTGGAGTGAGAATTTAGCAATAAAGTAGCAATAAATTTGGTCGTGACTAAAGCCCTGGTCACAACCTCTCCTGTGTAGTGTAGTCGCACAGGAGCACCAACTCGACGATAAATATCGGAACATCTGGACGTTTTAGTTGCCAAATTCAATATTTTGACAGCAGTTCGTCAATAGCTTCTAGACTGGTCGCAAACTACCTTCTAGAGCAGTAAGCTAATCTCCTAAAATCATTTCTTCATCCTGTGTTGCTTGAGAACTTTAGCGGGACTGACAAATGAAATGCCCTGAGAAAAGGAGGTACTAATCATGACAGCTTCAATGACAGGCTCATAAACCGTTTTTTCTGCAACCCACTCCACAATAAAGTTTGCACCTGAGCCTCCAATTGTATCATCTACTGCAATGAAAAAGTCTGTGGAAGCAAGTGGCTTTAGTTCTACTGGACTCTTAATGTCCTGCCTAATCAATTTCCCATCGGTATCGTAGTAACGCACGGAAGTAATAATAATCGAATTTGTCAGATCCGTATTGCGGATACTGAGGGTGGCTGACAAATTCATCACATTATCCGGGCTATTGTAGTGATAAATATGCGAGTAAATAGGGACATATACGGTTTGTCCCATCACAACTTTTGTTTGATCTAACGTGACCGATCTCAATGAGGTTTCACGTTTTGTATCAGGTTGTTGCCTTTGTGAGGTAGTTTGCTCTGAACAAGAGGTAATGACGATCGCTGCGATCGCCCAACCAACCCAGAAATGCTGTTTCAGCTTCATCGGCATTCATCCAAATACACAATATTTGTTACAGTTACGCCTACAACAGAGTGAACCTTCTCTCTCGTTTGAGGCGGCTTAGCGATAAGATTTGAGCCGCAGTTCAATCTGAAACGTTGAGCTTTTGCCCACTTCACTCGTCACATGAATTTTTCCACCGTGGGCCTCGACAATCTGTTGGACGATCGCTAACCCTAGTCCAAATCCACCACTATCGAGCGATCGCTCAGTGTCCACTCGATAGAAGCGATCGAAAATATAGGGTAAGTCCGCTTCTGGAATGCCGATGCCCGTGTCGAGTACCTGAATGATTGCCCAGCCTGGATGGGAAATTAAGCGTAATTGTACCATTCCGCCAGCAGGCGTGTATTTACAAGCGTTGTTGAGCAAGTTTTCGACTACCTGCCACAGCAAATCAGGGTCAGCCCATAATTCGATCCGTTGCTCAGAGGGCTCGTAGGTTAGTTTGAGGTTCTGAGATTGTACAAGCGGCTTGCTTCCTTCACAGCTTGCAGTTTTCAGCATTAGAGTTTGAGGCGATTCGCGCATCTTCTTTAAGCTAGATTTTATGAGAAAGCAAGCTGTATTAAAGTGCAAAAAGATAGTAGGAGCCTCAGAACGGATGGGAAAGAATAGTTAATGATTAGACGTTGGCTAAAAGCATCAGGCGCAGAGTTTTTGTTGCCATTGCCGTTGGTGGCGATCGCGTTTTGGGTTGGTTCCAGTTTCTTAATGGCTCAAGAATTACAACAACCCCTGCTCGCAAAGAATAAACTTCAGGCAGATACCCAGCTTAAAGCAACGGTGTCTGTCAATATATTGCCGCTCGACGCGGTGATTAACCGAAAACAAGGAAGAACCCAGGTTGGGGTGGAAACAGCAGAACCTATTTTGAAGCGATGGGAATTAGCATTCCCAATGACTGACGCAACCCAGATAGAGGTAGCGATCGCGCCCGAGCTCCAATTATCACGTCAAAAGGTTCGCCAGTTAGTCCGTTACGAAATCGTTGAATAAGTTTGTTGTTTCAATATTGCGATCGCATCCAGTCAAATAAGGTTGGCAAATCCATAGGTTTCCTCACTGCGATCGAGCAAATCCTCAAGTGGCAAGAAGCGCCAAATACTCTTACCGCTTGAGGATTGAGAACTACTGAACGACGATTTGGTTATTGATGGAAATATTCGGTGCAATTTGCCGAGCAATTTGTTCTGCCAATGCTTTTTGTTCTGCCGTTTGAACGCGCCCTGTTAAGACAATCGAATTATCCCGATCGTCTGCGTCCAAATCGAAGGGCTTGAGAGTGCTATCCGAGTCTAAGGCATCTTCTACGCGATCGGCAATATCGTCAATGTCTTGATTTTGAGCCGTCTGTGCGGTCGTGGTTGCAGGCGCAGCAGGGGTTGGAACAGTCGTATTTCCAGTGGTAGTTGCGGGAGCAGAAGTAGATGGAACAGTTGTCTGTGAAGTATTGGGGGGGGTGCAAGCACCTAAACCCAAAATTGCAACAGTGCTGACGCTGATTCCTTTTGCAAATAGCTTTAATAATTGCATACTCTTTGTCTGTTTTGTTTATTGTGAAACGCAATTTTGCCGATAAACCTCAGCATGAAGTTTTTCATTATCTCAACTTAACAAGTGAATGTACGATAGTTCATCCATCAAAAGTAATGCTTTTTACAACCCGATTAAAGACCGTAATAAATAAAATCCAGTAAACTAAAGTTGGCAAGTCCATAAGCTATCTCAATCGGTTCTCTGCCTAAGTATAGGGAGCAAATGCGATCCCAATGTGAGCAACAGAAATCAGTCCATCACTTTTTGCTCACATTCATCAATGACGCTAGAAACAAGACGAAACAACAGACAAGCACTTGGCTTGACAAGAAACGTTATGACTGCAACCAATGTAGAAAAATTAGTAGAACACTCTTGGCATCACCTCTCTGTCGAGAAAGTGGCTCGGCTTTTAGAGAGTGACCTGGAAATAGGCCTATCTTCCGATGTGGCAGCAGAGCGGGCCGAGGAGCTCGCCCCCAATCAACTAACGGCTCAGAAGCAGCAAAGTGCTTGGCTGCGATTTTTTCAGCAACTGAATCAGCCGCTAATCTACATTTTGTTAGCCTCTGGCATAGTAACAGCATTTCTGAAAGAGTGGATTGATTCAGGGGTAATTTTGGGGGTTGCTCTGACGAAGGCCACCATTGGTTTCGTTCAAGAGTCAAAGGCAGAGAATGCGATCGCCGCTTTAGCAAAATCTGTTGCAACTGAGGCAACCATTCTCCGCCACGGTCAAAAACAAGTGGTTTCATCCAGCGAACTGGTTCCTGGCGATCTCGTCTTGCTGTCTTCTGGGGATAAAGTGTCTGCGGATCTGCGGCCGATCGAAGTCCGTGACTTACAGGTGGATGAGTCAGCGTTAACGGGAGAATCTGTCCCGGTCCAGAAGCAATCCCAGGCGCTAGAGGCAGACGCTGCACTGGCCGATCGCACGAACATGGCCTATACCGGAAGCCTGGTAACGTTTGGACAGGGACGCGGACTCGTCGTCAACATTGGCGAGATGACCGAGACCGGACACATTTCCCAACTCATGCAGCAATGTACCACACTGGAAACCCCACTGAGTCGCAAAATTGACAAATTTAGCACAACCTTGCTCTATGTCATTTTAGGCTTAGCTGCCTTCACCTTTGCAGCAGGCATTGCCCAGAGATTTTCTTGGGTTGAGGTGTTCAAGGCATCTGTGGCGCTTGCCGTCAGCGCAATTCCTGAAGGCTTACCCGCGATTTTAACGGTGACACTGGCGATCGGGGTTTCCCGGATGGCAAAGCAACACGCCATTATTCGCAAACTTCCGGCAATTGAGACGCTGGGTAGCGCCACTGTGATTTGTTCCGACAAAACCGGAACCTTGACTGAGAATCAAATGACGGTTCAAGAGATCGATGCAGGAGGAAGGCGTTATCCGGTTAGCGGTGGAGGATACGTACCAGACGGGGAAATTTGTGTAAATGGACACTCCGTTGACCTGGCGATCGCACCTGCTTTATATGAATGCTTGCAAGCAGGATTGTTGTGCAACGATTCTTACCTAGACGTGCAAGACGGGAACTGGACTGCGATCGGCAGTCGAACGGAAGGGGCGCTGGTTGCGGTAGCCCAAAAAGCGGGGTTAATTACTGAGAAACTGGAGGAAGCGCTTTCCCGGCTCGATACACTGCCGTTTGAATCTCAGTTTCAATACATGGCAACCTTACATGACGATCGCCCAGAACGGTTGATTTATGTCAAGGGTTCGATCGAGGCAATTCTCAAGCGGTGCCGCCAGATGCTCGATGAAGAGGGAGAGGCGAGATCCCTCAACCCCGTGCCGATCGAGCAAGCCGCGGACAGAATGACAAAAAAAGGGCTGCGAGTTCTGGCACTTGCAAAGAAAGTTGTACCCGCTTCTCAATCTTCTATTGAGTATTCTGATATTGAGCAAGGATTAACTTTTTTGGGTCTGCAAGGCACGATCGACCCGCCTCGCCCCGAAGCCATTCAAGCGATTCAAGCCTGTCGATCTGCGGGAATTCAGGTGAAGATGATGACCGGCGATCGTGCCAAAACAGCAGCAGCGATCGCGCACCAAATGGGACTAAATCAAACCCAAGAGGCTCCCGTTTTTGTCGCTTAGTTCCGGCGATCGTTGCCAAACTGCGCGGTAAAGATGAATCAGTTGGCTACGCGGTAGCGGTCGGCATTGCGGCTATTTTCATTCTCCAATTCCTGTTTAGCCAATGGGGCATTATGAATCAGTTATTCAACACTGAAGCTTTGAACCCAATCCAAGGCTTAATTTGTATCGGATTCGGACTGCCAATGATTGCTTTGTCAGCTTTGCTAAAGCGTTTTCCACCTCTGAACTAAGTGGTTTTTGTGATGCGGCTATTGCCAGCAATTTTACACACTATTTACCAATTTTGTAGCGTTGAATATTGAATATTTCTCATGAATTACCAAAACCTCAAACGTGCTAGTGGCCTATTTACTAATCATCGAAACGCAGAGCAGGCGCTAGTTGAGCTAAAAAGCAGGGGCTTCCCCATGCACAAGATTTCAGTGATTGCTAAACCTTCTGACAATGATGGTTTGGACTCTCTGGGAGTGCAGCAAATTTTAATCACAAGAGCAGCAGGTGCACAAGTAGGCGCGATCGTAGGTAGCATAAGCTGTTGCTCATATAGATTGTGTATGGCGATTGAGGGTCCGATGGGGATCAGGGGAGAGGGGGAGAGAATTTGACGATTTTTGATTGTCATCAAAATATACAATGTTTATTTGCACAACAGCTTACGACTAGGTTCACTAGCCTTGATTGTTGGACTCAGCAGCCTGCTAATTCCCGGTATTGGTCAGGCCTTAGGGGTGGAAAGCATTTTAGCAACTTTCTTTGGAAGTGGGATTGCTGCAACTTCTGGTGCTCTATATGGCGCACTTCAAGGATGGTTGGTGCCAGAAGAACAAGCAAGAATTTACAATGACAGATTTAACCAGGGAGATTATTGGATCGTCATGGAGGCAAGAGAAAATGAGATCGTGATTGCTGAACCTGTCCTTAAACGTTGGGAGATTCTGACGTGGCGTGTCTGTGATGCTACGTAAATTCAAGGTAAGAAAGGACGATGACCTTCGAGGAATTTAGTCCCGCGAATCAGAACGTCCAAAACCCGCTCAAAAATTGGACGGTCGATGAATGTGGGCTTTCAGCGAGAGCATCTCACTTTTGGAGCCAAGCTAGAAATCTAAGTTTTAAGGCAGCAGGCAGAAGGAATAAGGGAGAAGGAATAAGGGAGAAGAAGTGTTTTTACAAATATGAGATGTTCCCCTTTGGGCGTTCGCTCTCCTACTCCTGACATACGGATCGACAACTTCCATTACCCGCCGAGAGCGGCAAGCGCGATCGGGTCGGCAACACTTCAGAAGAGACTGTTAAAAAAAATATTAAAAACCAGTACAATTAAGAGGAATTAGCATCCTGTAAGGGTTTGTAAATCATCCAGATCTACCAAAAAAATTGCACTCTAAAAACGATCCGATCGCCCAACCAACCCAGAAAGCCTGTTTCAGCTTCATCGCCATTCATCCAAATACACCACGTACATTGCAGTTACGTCTACAGTAGAGTGAACCGTATCCTGTAGACTAAAACCGTAGTTAATCTGTCAATTTATTTGAGGAAAAGGAGTTTATGACAGGAGTATCGGTGATAGAGTCGATTGTAGCGCAACAAACTCCCTTGGGCAGCGAGCCTGCTACAAATAGCCAAACGGCAGGAGTCATTCCTGAATTGGTCATCATCTTGATCATTCTGCTGCTGATTGCAACTGTTGTTGCACTCGTAACCCAACGGTTGCGAATTCCCTATGTGACGGGCTTAGTGTTAGCAGGCTTGCCCATTACGGAGCTCTTGTCGCGTCGAATTGGTTTAGACCCATCTTTAGTATTAAATCTTTTTCTACCAATTCTGATTTTTGAAGCAGCTATCAATACCGATATCAGCCGTCTCCGCAGCACCTTTAAGCCGATCGCGCTGCTGGCGGGTCCAGGCTCGATCTTTTCCTCAGCAATTATCGCTGTTCTGGTTAAATTTGGGCTAGGGCTAGACTGGATTCCGGCATTGCTGATCGGAGTCATTCTGGCAAATACGGATACTGTCTCAATGATCGCGGTCTTTAAGGAGATCCGTGTGCCTTCCCGGCTATCCACCATCGTGGAAGGAGAAACTCTGTTCAATGATGCGGCTGCTCTAATTTCATTTAATTTGCTTTTGGTCATTTATGCGACAGGCTCTCTCACAGCTATACAAGGCGTGAAGGAACTGCTCGTGGTTGCCTTAGGTGGGGCACTGGTCGGGGGTGTTTTAGGTTACTTGAGCCTGCCGATATTTGTTCGCTTAAACGATCCGTTGAGTAGCCTTTTGCTAACCGTCGCTCTCGCATTGGGAACCTTCCAAATCGGACAATTTTTAGGCGTATCGGGCGCGGTGGCGGTGGTCATCGCCGGACTTGTTTTTGGCAACCTTGGGCTGCCTCGCAGTTCGTCTGCCTCGGATCGGATTAGCTTACTGAGTTTCTGGGAATACGCTGGTTTTGGCGTCAATACGTTTATTTTCCTGCTGATTGGAATTGAAATTAACCCGCTGACGCTGTGGAGAATTTTGCCATCCATTTTATTCGTCATTCTGGCCTATCAACTGGGACGGATTCTCTCGGTCTATTTGTTATTAGCGGCGCTGCGCTGGTTCGATCGCCCCATTCCGCTACGCTGGCAGCACGTGTTGGTTTTAGGGAATATTAAAGGGTCTCTCTCAATGGCCTTAGCTGTTGCGATTCCCTTGACCCTACCAGGACGGGATAACATCATTGCCCTGGTTTTCGGTGCAGTTTTATTCTCCTTGGTCGGACAGGGATTAAGTTTACCGTGGATGGTAAAACGACTAAAAATTAGCCGTGTTTCTGATGTAATGCAGGAAGCTGGGCAGTTACAGATTCAGTTGATCGCTTCCAAAGCGGCTCAAGATGAGCTAGATAGTTTGCTGAAATCTGGCGTGTTGCCGAAGGCAGTTTACGAAGAGTTATGGGCATCATATCAAGCACGAGTAGCACACTCGGAGCGAGTGCTGCGCGATCTCTACAATCAACATCGGGCCGGGCAAGTAAAGGGCGATCGCAGCGGGCTAGATACGATTCGACGGCGATTGCTTTTAGCAGAAAAAGGAGCCGTTAGCGATGCCCTCCGCAAGCGAATTGTCCCAGAGGATCTGGTTCATCCTTACATCAAAGATTTGGATGAGAAACTTCTAACGTTGGCAGATGACTAGCCCGAATGCCGAGGTAATCAATCATCTGGTGAACTAGCTCTGGACGGATGACGACCAAGATAGTAGAGCCTGCTTCAAGAAACATCGGGCCGGGCAAGTAAAGGACGATCGCAGCGGGCTAGATACGATTCGACGGCGATTGCTTTTAGCAGAAAAAGGAGCCGTTAGCGATGCCCTCCGCAAGCGAATTGTCCCAGAGGATCTGGTTCATCCTTACATCAAAGATTTGGATGAGAAACTTCTAACGTTGGCAGATGACTAGCCCGAATGCCGAGGTAATCAATCATCTGGTGAACTAGCTCTGGACGGATGACGACCAAGATAGTAGAGCCTGCTTCAAGAAACATCGGGCCGGGCAAGTAAAGGACGATCGCAGCGGGCTAGATACGATTCGACGGCGATTGCTTTTAGCAGAAAAAGGAGCCGTTAGCGATGCCCTCCGCAAGCGAATTGTCCCAGAGGATCTGGTTCATCCTTACATCAAAGATTTGGATGAGAAACTTCTAACGTTGGCAGATGACTAGCCCGAATGCCGAGGTAATCAATCATCTGGTGAACTAGCTCTGGACGGGTGACGACCAAGATAGTAGAGCCTGCTTCAAGAACTGTATTGCCGTTCGGAATCTCCAGATTGGCGCAGGCATGGCATTGATAACCAATAATCAGCGAACCTGTTGGAAAACGAGGGTCTTGAGCAATTTGAGCAACAGTGCGACCTGCCACCTTGCAATCGCCTGGAACTGGCAGCTTTAGTACCTCGACTTGCCCGTGTTCAAAGTGCATCATAGACTCGATTTGGGGGTATTCAATCGCATTCGCCATTGATGCAACTGCCAAATCAATAGTGCTGATGATGTGACTGGCTCCGGCAAGTCGATAGGCTTCCATGAATTCGCGATCGCGCATTCGCACCACAATATGGGAAATACCATAGCTTCTAGATAGGGCGATCAGCGCTAAATTCAGTGCATCGTCGCTGAGTGCTGTAACGACTGCGTTTGCTTTTCTAATTCCGGCTTCCAGAAGAACCGTCATGCTCACAGCACTGCCTTCAAATGCCATCACTCCGATTTTTTCACGAGCAAAGCGACACGCCAGCGGGTCTGCATCGATGATGGCCACCGTATGACCGAGTTTTAATAAATGCTGGGCTAAACCCAGCCCCATCATTCCAGCTCCACCAATTAATACGTACATGACTATTTTTCAACCCAAAAAAAACTTTAAATATCGATCGCTACGAGTGAGATTGTGTTGGGTTTTTATCCGTTTAATCGGTTAGTGGGGTGGCTTTTCCCGCCCTTGCTTACAGCATATTCCACAGTTAGTTTGGTCTGGTGGGGTAGGTATTGGTAGCCCACCCCTCCAGAGATTTTCGTCAGTTAGGTGCGTAGCGGGAATCCTACATAATCTTAGGAACTTTAAAAAACTCCCCATCGCGATCGGGAGCTCCCTCCAAAATACTCTCTCCGTTAGCAAAAGGTTGCAAATCGTCCGATCGCATAATATTGCTAACATCGATCGCCCGTGTTGTAGGTTTTACCTTACTCGTATCCAGTTCTTTCAACTGCTCAAAATAATCCAAAATACCGTTCAGTTGAACGGTAAACTGTTCTTCTTCGGCCGGCGTTAATTCCAATCGGGCTAAATTCGCTACTTTCCGAACTTCTTCTCTGTCAATCATAATATATTGGGAATTGGGAATTGGGAATTGGGAATTGGGAATTGGGAATTGGGAATTGGTTATTTGTTGTTTGTTGTTTGTTGTTTGTTGTTTGTTATTTGTTATTTGTTGCTTGTTATTTGTTGTTTGTTGTTTGTTATTAGAGAAGCTACTAACCAATAACCAATAACTACTAACCAATAACTACTAACCAATAACTACTAACCAATAACTACTAACTACTAACTATGCCCAATTCCCAATTCCCCATTCCCAATCATAGTTAAAAATACACATCAATTTGCGATCGGCCTGTCGTCTTCAGCCAATTTTGCACCTCAATGTAATTGTTCGGCGCTAAGCGAATAGCCTCTTTCCAATAATCTGCAGCTTTATCAAACAACCCTTCCGCCGCTTCCACATTGCCAGATTCCTTTTCCTTTTCCCCTTGATAGTGGTAAATCACAGCAATGTTATTCAGCGCCTGCGGCATTCTCGGATTCAGTTCCAGCGCTTCGCTGTAATACTCCAAAGCTTGCTCGTGTTCGCCGTTGCTAGTATGGATCAGGCCCATATTGTACAACACGTAACTGCGATCGTAAGGATCTTCTTCCAGCTTCAGCGCTTCATGATAATTGTCCAGCGCTTCAGCATATTCGCCATCAGCTTGAGCCGACATACCATCTCGATAGTAAGCAAAAGCTTCCTTCGCCTGCTTTTTCGCCGGCATAATCTTCAAGATAATATCGGCCATTACCGTGAAACTTTTGTCAATAAAGTTATCGTTGCGTTGAGTTCTGGGCATAATTCGATTCTTTGGTTAACGGCCAATCAAAAATATTAGCCTGTAAAGTTTTCCTATTAAGAGTTTTGCGACTGTTTCGGTTCAGTCCGGCCGCCGACGCTTGGAAACGCTGGTGAGACACAACTGCAAACCTGAAAACACGCGCTTGCGAGGTGCAAAAGAGTGCAAATCCCATCCATTTTAGATAACTCTTGCCAGTCTTGACAAAAAAAACCACATTTCTTTAACCTATTGACCGCACTCTACGGGCGATCGGGCAAAAACCTAGCAACATTTCGCCCCAAAGTCAAGAGCATCATCAAAAAAATTCATAAACCAGCGACTCAAAACCAGTTTGAATTCCCACAATATATAATATAAACAACCGGGTAATTTTCACAGAGAGAAACCTATGGCTCCGAATCCCACCATTATGCAAGCCGTCGAGCAACTTGGCTACCGCGTTACGGTTGGAGACGTGGCGGCAAAAGCTGGATTAGACGTTAATTTTGCCCAGCGAGAACTGTTAACCCTCGCCTCCGAAGCAGGTGGCCACCTGCAAGTAGCAGAATCCGGCGACATTGCCTACCTATTTCCCAACAACTTTCGAGATATTTTGCGAAACAAATTCTTTCGCTTGCAGTTGCAGGAATGGTGGCAAAAAATCTGGAAAATTCTATTTTACCTGATTCGAGTATCTTTTGGCATAGTGCTGGTAGCTTCCATCCTCTTAATTTTTGCGGCCATCACGATGTTACTCTCCAGCATGAACAGCGACAATAACGGCGGAGGCGGAGGCGGAGGCGGAGGCGGAGGCGGAAGCGACGGTAACAGAGGCGGCGGATTTTTCTTTTTTCCCTACTTCTGGAACGAGTTACCCTGGATATTTTACTGGAACCATAACGAACCTTATTACCAGCAGCAATCGCGCTTAAGCGGCCAAAAACCCCAGATGAGTTTTCTGGAAGCAGTTTTCTCCTTTCTATTTGGAGATGGCAATCCAAATTACAATTTAGAAGAGCGCAAGTGGAGCGATATTGCCGCCGCAATTCGCAACAACCGAGGTGCCGTAGTCGCCGAACAAATAGCGCCCTATCTCGACAATCTCGGACAAGGATACGCGAGAGAATACGAAGAATATATGCTACCGACTCTCGCGCGTTTTGACGGCCGCCCCGAAGTCAGTCCCGAAGGACAAATAGTCTACCATTTTCCGCAATTGCAAACCACAGCAGTTCAAAAAAATCCTCAACCAGTAGGAGCTTATTTGCGAGAAATGCTGTGGCGTTTCAGCCACGCCAGCTCCGGCCAAGTCATGCTCGCGGCGGGGTTGGGAGCCGTGAATCTTGTCGGTGCGTTAGTTTTGGGGAATTTATTAACTAAAAGTGCGATCGCCAGTGGATTTATCGGTTTCGTCAGCGGTATTTATCCACTACTGCTGATTTACGGCGTCGGATTTTTGACAATTCCCTTAATTCGGTACTTCTGGACTCAGTGGAAAAATAGCAGGATAGAAACCCGGAATCAAGAGCGGCAGCAGCGAGCCATGTTATTAAACCAACCAGATGCCAACTTGCAGCAAAAATTAAGCTACGCCCAGGAATTTGCAGCAGAAAATCTACTGACTGGAGAAGATTTAGCTTATACAACAGAAACCGATTTAACCCAACAAGAACTAGAACAGTCAGCAAAAATAGATGCCGAATGGCAGCGGCGAATCGATGGAGTTTAGATTTTCTATTTGACGATTTGAAATCAATTAATAATTTTGAGTCAACATCTAAAATCCGATGAATATTAGATTGAGCTAGGTCAAGTTTGCTGTGCCAAAGACTGCTTCGTACTCCTAGCTTTTTTGACAATTTTAGGACGTTTAAAAATCAAACAATTTTGGTCGTATTTCGAGTCATGGCGCATAGCCACAAGTTCCCAACCCTCCTCCCCCAACTGATTGATAAATAGATGCAGCGATCCTTGTTTCCAATCTCGCAATTCCTCACCATTTACATATAAACTAATCAGCTTATTGCCAAAAGGATACATATTTGCATCCACAAAAAAATATTCCCACTTTTGCATAGTTATCCTTAATGTAGTTAGTCATTAGTCATTAGTCATTGGTCATTAGTCATTAGTCATTGGTCATTAGTCATTGGTCATTAGTCATTGGTCATTAGTCATTAGTCATTTACTCGTTACCAGGCTCTGCCTGGTAATGCAGATCCGGAGGCTCTGCCTCCATCTTCGCAGCCGACGACGAGGCAGAGCATCGCTTACATGGGTTCCCAGGCTCTGCCTGGGAACCAGTGAAAAGAGCTTGGGAACCACAACCAGTAAAAAAAATGCGGCGTTGCAAAACACAGATTCTCCCCTCCCACTCTCCCTGCTTCCGAGCGGTTACTGAACAGCAATTCTAGCCAAAGCAGCGCCCCGGTAATAGTGCAACAAAATCTGCTGGTAGCCGTATCCCTGCCTGGCCAAATTGTAAGCTCCCCACTGGCTCATGCCAACACCGTGACCGAAACCTTTGCCAGCAACTTGAAAACTCGTAGGAGCTTGACCGCTGTTCTTGGCGCTCCCGCCTGCATACTGAGGAATCACCGTAAACCGCGTGCTCCTCAAACTCAGAACCCGACGCAAATCTGCCCCAGTCATCACTCTAGAACCGCCATCTCCCACAACTTTCATCCTCAAAACGCTGCCGTAAGCGGTAGTGCGTTCTGGCTTCATCGAGATTACGTTACCGACGCCGGAAATCTTGCTGCTGATTTGAGCGCGGGAGAAATTTTCTTTCCACTGATAAACCGGCGCACCTTGGTCGAAGTCAGGAACACCGCGCAGGTAAGGCAGGGGTTCCGTCCAAACATCCTCAACATTTTCGGTATGTCCGCCAGATGCTGAGTGGAAAACAGCTAAAATAATCTGACCGTTGTAGGTGAGAACTTGACCTGCGGTGGCATCGACTGCGCTATAAGTACCCGAAGATTCTGTTTGCAGTCCTTTGTAAACCTGCGAAGACTGAGTGTCGTCCACATCGTAAAGGTCGGTTTCGCTTTTGAGGCGCTCGTGGATTGCGTAGGAACGGGCGGCGACTGCTTGGGCTTTTAAGGCCTCCAGAGGCCAATTGCCGCTCATTTCGGCACCGAGAACGCTGTAGAGATACTGTTCGATATCGACGTAGTTGACTGCTGTCAGGCCTCCTTTTTCGGGAATTACAAGGGTGCGTCCGCGATACCACCGATCGCCAATCCAAACATACCCGTTCCCGGTCGGCTCGATCCAAATTTGATTGGCGGCCCAGCGCCCGATCGCCACTTTGCCCGATCGAAATTGAGCCGATCCAGAACTGTTGGCAGACAGTTCGCCCAAATTGCGCCCGCTACCGTCGCGGATTGCAGCCTTAGTAGAACTGCCGACTTTGATCTGACTTGCGCCGTCTTGTACCGCCACTCGCAAGATCAGCGCCGCCTGTGCTGGGGCTACCATTACCAGCCAAAACAACAGAGAAATCCAAAAGTAGCGTTTTGTTAATCTTGAAAGAAGCGAAGCAAATAACACTCCTGGCTGCATTTAAAAAAGTTCCTCCTGTGCTGTACGAGTTTGAGAATTTTTAAGGGGAAGGTTTGGTTGGGGAAAAGGAAGGAGAACGGCAGAAAGAAAACGTTAGAATTGGGTTTGGCACTTTGTGCGCCTGTCAAAAAAGATTGGAACGACTCGATGCTCGCAGCAACAGCGATTTATCCCGGTTCCTGCCTGCGACTATTTCCTATAGGTCGGATTTGTCGCACTCTGGATATATGTAACATATTTTTTAAGATTTAATTGAGGTGATTTGACTCTTGCAGATTACATTTCTCGGAACTAGCTCCGGCGTGCCGACGCGATCGCGCAACGTTTCCAGCATCGCCCTGCGTTTGCCTCAGCGAGCGGAACTCTGGCTATTTGACTGCGGCGAAGGAACTCAGCATCAGTTTCTGCGAAGCGAGCTCAAAGTCAGCCAACTGAGCCGTATTTTCATCACTCACCTGCACGGCGACCACATTTTCGGCTTAATGGGTTTGCTGGCTAGCTGCGGTTTGGCGGGGAATGTCAAGCGCATCGATATTTACGGGCCTCCGGGACTAGAAGAATATTTGCAAGCTGGCGTGCGCTATTCTCAAACTCATTTTTCTTACCCGGTAAAGATCCACAAAAGTCAGCCGGGAGTTATCTATGAAGATGACGAATATATTGTTAGTTGCGCTCCTTTAAAGCATCGAGTTACTGCTTTTGGTTATCGAGTAACTGAGAAAAATCGTCCCGGACATTTTGATGTAGAAAAAGCGAAGGCTGTGGGTATTCCTTCCGGGCCAATTTACGGGCAATTAAAACAAGGAAAAACGGTAAAATTATCGGACGGGCGACAGTTTCAAGGTAGCGATTTTTGCGGCCCCGATCAAATTGGGCGGAAGTTTGTTTATTGTACAGACACAGTTTTTTGTGATGGGGCGGTGGAATTGGCGAAGGATGCCGATTTGTTGGTGCACGAAGCGACTTTTGCCCATCAAGATGCTCAAATGGCCTTCGATCGCCTGCATTCAACCTCAACAATGGCGGCTCAAGTTGCTTTGCTCGCTGGGGCAAAACAATTAATTATGACGCATTTTAGCCCGCGTTATGCTCCGGGAAATGCGATCGTCCTAGATGATTTGCTCAAAGAAGCCCAGGCCATTTTTCCCAATACGAAAATGGCTTACGATTTCCTGAGTTACGAAATACCGCGAGTCCAGGAGTCGGGGAATGCTTCATAGATGAGACGGCGGTTGAAATCGCGCCCGTACAAACAAAGTCCATGCCAACCGGACTGAATGCAATCAGATAATCTCAATAGCCCGATCTTATTCAACCCTTGGCAATGGGCGCGAGTGTCTGTACAGGCGCGGTTTCAACCGCCCGGTCTTCTGCTACAATCTGGAAAGGTAAATGTTGTGGCTAACACTACAGCCCGTAACCCTGAAAGCTAATAGCTAAATTATTAAAAATCTGCCTCTCCTGCCATGTTTAAAAATCTGTTAGGCGATCCCAACGCGCGCAAACTGAGAAAATTTCAGCCTTGGGTAGCTGATATCAATATCTTGGAAGAAGACTTCCGCACCCTCTCAGACGACGGCCTCAGAGGGAAAACTGCCGAGTTTCAAGAACGTCTGGCAAAAGCTAAATCTCTCAACGAAGAGAAAGAAATCCTAGACGAAATCTTGCCAGAAGCTTTTGCAGTGGTGCGGGAAGCGGGACAGCGGGTTTTGGGAATGCGCCACTTTGATGTCCAACTCCTCGGCGGCATCATCCTCCACAAAGGCCAAATTGCCGAAATGAAAACCGGTGAAGGTAAAACTCTGGTGGCGACGCTGCCGGCTTACCTCAACGCCCTCAACGGTAAAGGCGTACACATCATCACTGTCAACGATTATCTCGCAAGGCGGGACGCGGAATGGATGGGGCAGGTGCACCGCTTCTTGGGATTGACGGTGGGGTTGATCCAGCAGGGCATGGATCAGGCGGAACGCAAGCAAAATTATAACTGCGATATTACTTACGCGACGAACAGCGAAGTGGGTTTTGATTATTTGCGGGACAACATGGCTACTGTCATGGAAGATGTCGTGCAGCGTCCTTTTAATTTCTGCGTAATTGACGAGGTTGACTCGGTGCTGATTGATGAAGCCCGCACACCTCTAATTATTTCCGGCCAGGTGGAACGCCCCAGCGAGAAGTATCTGCGGGCGGCTGAGGTAGCTGCTGCTCTGAGAAAGGAAAATGAGGAACATTACGAGGTTGACGAAAAGGCTCGGAATGTGCTATTGACCGATGAAGGGTTTGGGGAAGCTGAGCGGTTGTTGGGCGTTACGGATTTGTACGACCCGGCTGACCCTTGGGCGCATTACATTTTTAATGCGATTAAGGCGAAGGAATTGTTTATTAAGGATATTAATTACATTGTCAATCCCGATCGCGAAGTGGTGATTGTCGATGAGTTTACCGGCAGGGTGATGCCCGGAAGGCGCTGGAGCGACGGTTTGCACCAGGCGATAGAAGCGAAGGAACACGCGGAAATTCAGCCGGAAACTCAGACGCTGGCGACGATTACCTATCAGAATTTCTTTTTGCTTTATCCGAAGCTGTCGGGAATGACTGGGACGGCGAAGACTGAAGAAACCGAATTTGAGAAGATTTACAGTCTGGAAGTGACGCTGATTCCTACTAACCGGGTGACGAGCCGCGCTGACCTTTCGGATATGGTTTACAAGGCGGAGGCTGGGAAATGGAAGGCGATCGCCCAAGAATGTGCCGAAATGCACGAAATCGGTCGCCCGGTGCTGGTGGGCACCACGAGCGTAGAAAAATCCGAGTTGCTGTCGCGGCTGCTCCAAGAACTCAAGATTCCTCACAATTTGCTCAACGCGAAACCGGAAAACGTGGAACGGGAGTCGGAAATTATCGCTCAAGCCGGACGCAAAGGCGCTGTGACGATCGCCACTAACATGGCCGGACGCGGTACAGACATCATTTTGGGCGGTAATTCTGAGTACATGGGGCGGCTCAAGTTGCGGGAATACTTGATGCCCCGGATCGTGCAGCCGGAGGATGAAGAAGGGTTTTCGCTGGTGCAAGTTCCCGGTATTGGCGGCCGCCCCGCAGCTCAAGGTTTTGGTCAAACTGCCAAAAAGGTCAAGTCTTGGAAAGCTTCGGCGCAGATTTTCCCCACGCAGCTATCGAAAGATGCTGAGCAAATGCTCAAGGCGGCGGTGGAATTGGCGGTGAAGGAGTACGGGGAGCGATCGCTCTCGGAATTGAAAGCCGATGACATTGTGGCTGTAGCCTCGGAAAAAGCGCCGACAAAAGACATCGTAATTCAAAAATTGCGGGAAGCTTACAATTTAACTCGCAGCGAATACGACGCTTTTACCAGCACCGAACACGATGAAGTTGTGCAGTTGGGAGGCCTCCACGTCATCGGTACCGAACGCCACGAATCGCGCCGGATTGACAATCAGTTGCGGGGCCGGGCGGGACGCCAAGGAGACCCCGGTTCTACGCGGTTTTTCTTGAGTTTGGAAGACAATTTGCTCAGGATTTTCGGTGGCGAACGGGTAGCAAGTTTGATGAAGGCTTTCGGTGTTGAGGAAGATATGCCGATCGAATCTGGAATGCTGACTCGTTCCCTCGAAGGCGCTCAGAAAAAAGTCGAAACCTACTACTACGACATCCGCAAACAGGTATTTGAATACGACGAAGTGATGAACAATCAACGTCGAGCAATCTATGCAGAACGCCGCCGAGTCTTGGAAGGTTTGGACTCGAAGGAACAGGTAATTAAATATGCCGAACAAACGATGGACGATATCGTGGGAGCATACATCAATCCCGAGTTGCCTTCAGAAGAATGGGAACTAGAAAAACTTGTCAGCAAAGTGAAGGAATTTGTTTATCTCCTAGCTGACATGACTCCCGATCAATTAGAGGATTTGTCGGTTGAGGAAATTAAAACTTTCCTCCACGAACAAGTTCGCAACGCTTACGACATGAAAGAAGCGGAAGTTAATGCCATCCGAGCGGAATTGATGCGCGATGCTGAGCGGTTCTTTATCTTGCAGCAAATTGATACTTTGTGGCGAGAACACTTGCAGCAAATGGATGCTTTGCGCGAGTCTGTCGGGTTGCGCGGTTACGGACAAAAAGACCCGCTAATCGAGTACAAAACTGAAGGTTACGAGCTGTTTTTGGACATGATGACGGATATCCGCCGCAATGTGGTTTATTCGCTGTTCCAGTTCCAGCCGCAGCCTGCAATGCCTGTTTCGGCTGAGATGGTTTAAAAATAGTTACCGGAAATCAGGACACGGCAGTGCCGTGTCCTGATTTCCGGTAATATTAATTTCGATTCAACCGGAATTGATATTGCAGATTTGAGATTAAAGCCAATCTTCTTGGTCGCTTTTTTGTTTCCTGTAAACTTCACCTGTGGCGTGAATTTTACGGGTTTGTTCGTAAAGAGTTTCTTCGGTATGATTCCATTGTTGCAGGACTTTTTTTAAGTCTGATTGAATATCTCTAGCGCCGGGAAAGCCTCGGTAGCGAATGATTAATCTTGCTAATTCCGATAAATTGTAGTCGGTTGCTTCTCCTGTTAATAAACTATCGACACTGGCTCGATCGCGCTTGTATTGCGGATGCTGCTGATCTTGAGTTTTTTCTACTGAATCCATACTATTTATATTTCCCAATCATCTGAAAATATTGCTAGAAGCAACCGCCACCCAAAAGCGCGGACATAAATAACTATCATGAATAGAGTCTTAAATCCGGGCTTCATCAACGGTTTGATATCAAATCCTCTCTTCATCGGAATGATTCAGATATATATTCTCGGACTCTGTGTACTCTGTGTTCTAGCGCCGGTTAAATCACCTGACGATGCAACCAGAAACGATATGATTCGGGTATCACAACTGTCAACTGTCAACTGTCAACTGTCAACTGTCAACTGTTTAAGTTGTCGCTTCATTCATCCCCAGAAATTTTTGTGCTTGTTCAGTAATACCAAATATACGATCGCCATGACAAAAGATTTCCCAGCCACGAATTCCCATAAAACCAACACCTGCAACCGCCAAGGGCATCGCAGCGGCACCTAAAAGCGCGGCAATCGGGGGAAATATCATGCAGAGTGTTAAGAGAATCGCGGTAATTGCACCGCCAGCAAGGCCAGCTTTAGCTGTGGCGGTAGCGACTTCTGAGACTAACTCTGACTGGGTAATTTTGCCTTCAACGCACAATAGCGAATTTTCTAAGATCGAAAATATTAACTCAATTACTGCTGCGGCGATCGCCCCTTTCATTGCAGCCCCAACAACTTCAGCAACTGCTGCTTTAAATGCTGCATCCGCTAAAACTTGCTTAGCGACGGCTAATTCGGCCGCAGTCATGTCTTTACCGCCGCGAGCCCGATTTACCCAAAAATGTTCAAAAATCCCGTTAGCAGCTTCGCTACCGCCTCCATTGACGTGCGCTTGGATGTGACTCCAATCTTTATCTTGACAGAAGTTGCGAATTGCTTCGGGGCCTTGGGCGCGAATTTGGGCGGGTATGGATTCAAATATTGTTGCTGCTTCTTGAACGTTTCGGATGCCGTCACGCATCCCAGCCCTCGCAAATTTCCATTGCAGGTTTGTTGGCAGGTTCTCAAAACGGATGTTGTGTGCTATTTTAAAAGCTTCTTGACTGGCGATCGCCCCGGCGCTAACCATTGAACTTGGCGCTGACTGTACCCACGCCGTTAATACAGTTGCACTTTCCTCAACTTTAGCCACAATTTGGTTGCCTAAGTTTTGGGTATCGGCAACAGTTTCTTGTACTTTAGCGGTTAGGAATTCGAGCGGATTCTGGTTGATTGTCATTTCGCTCCAGCTTGCATTTATTAATAATTGAATTATTTTGACTATAACATTGCTCTTCAGTAAGTGTGATTTTTTACTGAATTGCTTCTAGCTTATAAATCAGGCTGTAAATTTAGAGCTTTTTTTTGATAAAATAAACCTTCATTAATTCGCCCTTGCTCTTCCAAAAGTTTGCCTAAATTCCAATAAGCGGCGGCTAAATCTGGTTGAATAGCGATCGCCTTTTGATAATAAGTTATCGCATCATCCGGCAAGCCTTGTTTGTAACACATACTGCCTAGGTTAACATAGGCTGCAACTAATTTTGGGTCAAATTCGATCGCCTTGGAGTAGGCGCGCGCCGCCGCTTCTATTTTACCTTGAGCTTGCAGGATATTGCCTAGGGTTTTGTAGGCTGGGGCGAAATTTGGTTGCTGGCGCAGTGTTTGGTAGCAGGAGGCGATCGCCTCTACATATTTCTGTTGCGTATAATAAACTTCTGCTATCTTGCTGCACGCAACCGCCGCATCCGGTTTGAGTGCTAATATTTGTTGGTATTGGGCGATCGCCTCCTCAAATTTTCCCAATTTCTGCAGGTTCTCGCCCGCTGACAAATACTGCTGTGTTAACTCGGAATTTGCGGTCATAAATTTTAGGATATTCAACCTGCTGGGAATGGACGAAAGTTTGACTCTTAAGCAATTTCAATCGCCGAGTTTTGAACAATCCCCAACCAAATCAAAGATTATGGTTAAAGATTGTTCCAAGAAAGAATAGAAAAATCAAGGAGACAGTCGCCACACCTTAATCGTGTCGTCATAACTGCCGCTGATCAAGGTTTTGTCTTGAGGATTAAAAGCCAGTTCCACCCAAGTCGAATGACCTTTGAGCGTACCCTGTTCCCCGCTATCCATCGCCCACAGCTTGATAGTACCGCTCAAATCGCCGCTCGCTAGCGTCTCGCTGTCGGGACTGAAAGCTAAAGACTGGATGCGATCGGCATGACCGGTAAAAGTCACCTCGCCCGAGGGCTGCGGCCCGTGATTCGTGGTGACATCCCAAATCCTCACCGTGTTGTCCCAACCGCCGCTGCCCAAAATATTACCATCCGGGCTGACAACCAAAGCCGAAACAGCATCGACATGACCCGTGAGAGTCGCTTGGAATTCCCCAGTCTTCCAATTCCACATCTCGATCGTACCGTCGCCCTTGCCCGCAAACAAAGTATCTTTGTTGGGACTGAAAGCCACTGAATACACTTCGTCGGTAATCCCCTTGAGGGTTTGCAACTCGGCACCGCCTTCGACTTGCCACAGTTTCAATGTATTGTCTTTACCGACACTGGCGAGGACTCGGCCATCGGGACTGAAAACAACTGAGAACACGCCATCTTTGTCTCCGTCCAACGTCCGAATTAACTTGCCAGAATAGAAATTCCACAATTTAATCGTACCGTCTGCACCACCGCTGGCGATCGTCCTGCCGTCGGGACTGACAGCCACCGACCACACGGGCCCCAAATGTGCTGAGATAACTTTGAGTATTTTGCCGTGACGCTTGTGCAGCAGGCGAATTGTCCCGTCATTGTTGCCGCTGACTATGACGCGGCCGTTGGGACTGACTGCTACAGCCCACACCGGGTTTTTGTCTTGCTCTGCGAGAGTGCGAACTGCAGGGCCTGACTGCAATGGCTCGCTGCTGAAATTCTGCATCGGGGGCGGCTCGAACCGAATTTCGGGAATGCTGGAAACCGGTTCGGAAGAAGTGAAAGCCTCCGGTACTGTCGATGACAAGCCAGAACCCAGCAGCACTGAAATTAGGGCAACGGCGGCTCCTCCCCACAAAGCCAAAGTCACCCTGGGTTTGTTGACAATCGCGTCTATCGGTGTCGGGCCGTATTTTATGTCTCTGAGAATTGCTTCGGTCGATCGATAGCGTTTTGATGCTTCTCGTTCTACCATTTTATCCAGGATGCGGCCGAGTCTGCTCGAAACAGGTATTTTCAAATAGTGCCTCCAGGCCCAAGTGTCCCCTTTGATATCAAACAAATCAAAGGGCGACATTCCCGTTAACAAATGAATGCAAGTCACGCCCAAACTGTAGATGTCGCTGCTCAAAATAGCTTGACCTTTGATTTGTTCGGGAGCGGCGAATTCGGCCGAACCAGTCACTGTTTCTGTTTTCAGCGGCCCGCTGTTGGCAGGAATTGCCGCGCCGAAATCGACTAAAACCAGTCCCGATTCCTCCTCCCAGGGTAGAGTACCTACATCCTCTTTACCCGCCGTTATTAAGCCATTTTGGCTGGTTTTGCGGTGAATAATATTGGAGGGTTTGATGTCTCGGTGAATTAGTTGATGGTCGTGAACCAGTTGCAGGACAGGCAACAATTCGCTCAGCAAATACCAAATGTGAATTTCTTTCAGTACGCCTTTTTGCGACAGTCGATCGGCCAAATTGCGACCGGGGATGTATTCTTGCACTAAATACTGGCAGCCTTCTACTTCAAAAAATGCCAGCAGTTTCGGTATTTGGGGATGTTTACCCAACTCGTCGAGGACGCTGGCGTCGCTGCGAAATGTCTGGTTTAGCTGTGCGCCATTGTCGGCGACTGAGGACACTGAGCTGCAGAACTGTTGAATGACGCAGCGGGGTTGGGTTGGTTGGTCTTCATCGACTGCTAAGAAGGTGCGGCAACCGAGACTTTGACCGAGGGGGTGAAATACTCGGTAGCGACCTTTTAGCAGCAAGTTTGACTCGCAGCTTTTGCAGGCTGTGGCGCGATCGAGATTTTCTGGATTCTGGCAATTGGGATTGATGCAGTAACTCATTTCTCTTTCCGCTGGAGACCCCCGTCCGACTTAAAGCCAGGAGTGGGGGAGGAAAGCGGGGCGGTGCGTGCCGCTTCCTTTGGACAAATTAAATAATTTGAATCATTGCTTTGCTTCATGATAATTGTTTCCAAGATTTTAGTGACAATTCCTGCGGTCGATCGCGCGTTAATTATTACTGACTTTCCTGCGATGGAGGTTTAATACCATTTTTCTAAAGCTGTGTTATGGATCAAGTCCTAGCCCCCCCTTACTAAGCTACCGTTGGGGGGCTAATATCTAGCACTACTTTATGAAATTGGTATAATAGGTCGATCGCCCGCGTGCCGTGACATTATTCGGCAGAACTCGCTCTCAACGAATTAGGCTATACTGTCATTGCGGATACAATAATTTTGCTCGCAGCGCCAAGTCAAGCCATCGCGAGGCATTGCCAAAACTCCCCTATCCTCCGATCGCCCTGAGTAAATCTCAAATTTCCAATAAACTAAAAAATTGAAATTTGGGCAAATTTCGCCCGACGAACTACTAACTTTTAACTATTACTTATGCCCTTAATTCGCATTCCTAAATCTTGGGAAATTCTCGATCCCCAAATTACCTCAGAAACAGCCTTTCTCAACCGCCGCCGCTTCATGACAAATTTAATCGGCGCTGGCGTGACTGCTTCGTTGCTGCCGCTGACAAGCTGTCAAAGCAGCGATAGTTCAAAAACCGCTCTGGACAAAAGCTCAACCCAAGCATATTCGGGATTGACCCGGAATTCTAACTTCGCAAAAGTCGATCGAGCAATTACCGACGAAGCCTTAGCTACAAAATATAACAACTTTTACGAATACGGCGGCACAAAATCTATTTGGCAAGCCGCTCAAGCTTTGCCAACAGAAAACTGGAAAGTAGAAGTAGCAGGTTTAGTCAAAAATCCCCGCACTTACGACATTGACGACATCTACAAAAAATTTCCCATCGAAGAACGAGTTTATCGATTTCGCTGTGTAGAAGCATGGGCAATGGTAGTTCCTTGGGTCGGATTTCCCATGAAATTACTCATGGCTGATGTCGAACCACAATCAAATGCTAAATTCGTTCGCTTCACCTCGTTTTATGACAAAAAAATTACTCCAGGCCCCGGTTTAATGTCACAATTTTATCCTTGGCCTTACACCGAAGGTCTGCGGATTGAGGAAATGGCCAACGATTTAGCATTTTTTGCTACGGGCTTGTACGGGCGGCAGCTACCCAAACAAAACGGTGCGCCGCTGCGAGAAGTGATTCCTTGGAAGTACGGTTTTAAGGGCGCAAAGTCGATCGTCAAAATTGAATTTGTCGAAAAACAACCCGCTACTTTTTGGAATACAGTCGGCCCCAACGAATACGCTTTTGAAGCCAATGTTAACCCCGACCAACCTCACCCCAGATGGTCTCAAGCCAGCGAAAGAGTCGTCGGCCCCGGTAACAGTTGGTCGTGGGAAACTCGCCCGACTTTACCCTATAACGGTTACGGCGAATATGTGGCGAGTCTTTACAGGTGAACTACCAGACGCTGATGCGTAGCATACAGCACTGGCTTCCTGATTCATTGGGATGTGCTGTTGCTATCCGTTGAAGCAAGTAGTCTGATCTTCCCTCCACAGGCAGGAGTCCTAGTTCCTAAGACCCATACTTTTTCTGGCTACACGCTCCGTTTAGCTTGGTTTTCGCCTAGGAGGATAGTGGTCAAGATAGTGCAATTGTATCACTGATTCGCTATCGCTCAACTTGTTTCTGGTTCGTTTTCATCCCGTCACCCACCTGAGTACAGGTAGGGTGCGGGACTTCCCACTCACATTCAGTTAAAATTTCATTCCTAAAATTCGATCGCCCGTGTGGAATGCGAGTCTGCTCTTTTGCGGACTCGCATTCCGCACGCGCGAACCGCTTTTGGGTACTATTTTGCCTGAAATTGCTTACCTGAAAACTGCTATAGTTCCCAACGCTTATCGCTTTTGAGCAAGGCCTCAAACTCAGCCGCTGGTAAAGCCTGACTGAAAAAATAGCCTTGAATTTCGTCGCAATCGCGGGCGCACAAAAACGCAAGTTCCCGCTCATTTTCTACCCCCTCAGCAATCACAGTCATATTCAGAGAGTGCGCCATTTGAATAATCGCTACTGTAATCGCTGCATTTTGGCGATCGTCCGCAATATCCCGAATAAAACTCTTGTCAATTTTGAGCGCATCAAATACAAAGCGTTTCGGATAACTCAAAGAAGAATACCCAATCCCAAAATCATCAATCGCTATCCTAATCCCCATATCTCTCCATACCTGAAAAGCTCCCGCCGCAGCCGTTTCATCTTGCAAAATCAGACCTTCCGTCAATTCTAATTCCAGACATTTAGGATCGAGATTAGTTTCTCTCAATATCTGGCTGACTCTCTCCGTCAAATTTTTGCCTTCAAACTGGCGGGCTGACACATTGACTGCTACCCGCAGCGGAGGTAAACCCTCAATTTGCCACGCTTTAGTTTGCCTGCAAGCAGTCTCTAAAACCCATTCGCCCAGCGGTGCAATTAAGCCCATTTCTTCAGCCATTGGAATGAATTCCCCAGGGGAAACTCGACCTCTTTTTGGATGATTCCAGCGCACTAATGCTTCAGCACCAACAATTTTTCCGGTTTCAATTTGTATTTTTGGTTCATAATAAACTTCAAATTCCGAGCGTTTCAAAGCATGGCGAAGACAATTTTCTTGACTAAGTTTATTAATGGAAATAATTGCATTTTTAGCGGTATAAAATTGATAGTTATTTCCTCCTTTCTCCTGAGAATTATACATAGCTGTATAAGCATTTTTCAGTAGTTCGTCTCCATTGCTGCCGTCGTTTGGAGATAAACAAATGCCGATACTCGCCGTGACGTACAGTTCGGAGCCTCTGGCCATTATAGGTTGGGCTACAATATCTAAAATATTTTGAGCAATTTTGACAGCATCCTGTTTTTTGGCAACTGGTTCGATAACAATTGCAAATTCAGCAGCTTCCAAACGAGCCACTATATTAATTTTATCCGTGCAGTTACTCAGCCGTTCGGCAATTTTACAAAGTACAAAGTCGCCAATATCGTGTCCAAATGTACTGTTAATCCTGTTGATTTTATCTAAACTAAGAGTCATAACCGGAATCATTGCTGGCAAGTTTTTGTGTTTGTCTAATATCTGACTTAGCTGCTCTCGCAACAGCGAACGATTTGGCAAGTTTGTCAAGCAGTCGTGCTGATGTCGGTGCAGAGCTATTTGAATAGTTGTGTGCAAGTTTTTTTCTTCAAATGGTTTAACAATATAGCCGAATGGTTTGGTTGAATTGACCCGTCGCAAAGTATTTTCGTCAGCATAGGCTGTTAGATAAATTACCGGAATTGCCAAGCGCGATCGAATTACTTCTGCTGCTGTAATACCGTCGATTTCTCCTTGCAGGTTAACATCCATTAAAACTAAATCTGGTCGAGATTCTGTTGCCGATTGAATTGCTTCTTCTCCTGAATAGACAATATCAGTGATTCTATAACCCAGAGATATTAAGCTGTCGGAAATGTCTTCGGCAATAATGCTTTCGTCTTCAACTATCAGAATTTTTTTATTAGGCATATTTTTTTCTCTCCGAAGATGGCTATTGTTGTTGAGAAAATGTTATTTTAAAAGTCGTGCCTGTTGTTTCTAGTAGCTCTATTTTCCCCCTAATTTGCTTAACTAAAGATCCGACAAGTCGCAAACCCAATGTGCGGGCATTTCGATAATCTAAGTCTTGAGGAAAACCAACACCACTGTCGCTTACAGTTAGCACGCAAACCCTGTCATTTTCTAAACTAAAGTCTATGTTGATTGTACCTGCGATTTCTCCTTCAAAAGCATATTTTAGTGCATTGGTCACAAGTTCGTTGATAATTAATCCGCAAGGAACGGCCTCGTCAATATTCATATAACACGGCGCAATATTTGTTTGCAATTTGACGCTTTCTGCATGAGTTTCATAAGCTTGAAATAAATTGTGGGCAAGATTTTGGATATATTCAGCAAAGTCAATGTTTGAAAAATCTTTGGATTGATACAATTGTTCGTGAACCAGGGCCATTGACATGACTCTGTTTTGACTTTCTTTTAACATTTCAGTAACCCTGCTGTCTTTGATGTAGCGGGACTGAAGTTTGAGCAAACTGGAAATTACTTGCAGGTTATTTTTGACGCGGTGGTGAATTTCTTTGAAGAGGACTTCTTTTTCTGCGAGGGATGCTTTGATCCGATCTTCGTCGCGCTTCCGGTCTGTAATGTCTCGCACTACTGCTTGAATTACTTTGCGGCCGTTAATTTCCATTGCATTTAACAGCACTTCGGCTGGAAATTCTGAACCGTCTAGCCGTTTGTGTACCCAGTCAAAGCGACAGCTACCTGTTTGCATTGCTGTTGATATTTTCTGGGCGGCTAACCTGCGGGAGTCTTGTCCGTTGGGCTGAAATTGCGGGGAAAATTCGCTTGGTTTTTTCCCGTAGAACTGTTCTTGATTGCTACAACCAAATATTCTGAGGGTGGCGACGTTACAGTCAAAAAATGCTTGTTCGTCTAGTAGCATTACTGCGTCGCTGGTGGCTTCGTAAAGGCTGCGTAATTTGTGCTCAGATTCTTGTAAAGAAGCGATTAGTTCGGTTTTTTGAGCTTCGGCGCGCTTGCGGTCGGTAATGTCTATTCCTACCGAAACTGCTGCGGTTCCTTGATGATATTTCTGAGCTACTATCAGATAATTGCGGGTGTTGCCATTAATTTCTATGTCTATTTCTTGCCAGATTTGTTGAGATGAACTGTCAAAAAAGTTTCGGATCAGTTCTCCAAAAGCCGATCCTTTGTCGAGAAAGTTGATTTCTTGACCGACAAAGCTTTCTGGAGACAGTTGGAAGGAGGTGGCTAAATGCTGGTTGACTCCTATATACCGCAAATCTGAACCGATCCAAGAAATGAGTCCGGGCACTGCATCTAAGACGGCGCGAAGTTGGTCTGTGGCTTCTTGGAGTGCTGCTTCCGATCGCTTGCGATCGCTAATATCTGTTGCGGTTCCGCACATACCTAAAATAGCGCCGTTTTCACCTTGGTTGATGATGCTGTTGACGCGCAGGTGGACGGGGCTACCGTCTTTGCGAACTTGTTCTATTTCGTAAGGAGAATTGGGGGTTTGTTGCTGAAGGCTGGTTCTAGCTAAAAGTTGTGCAAATATTTCTATTTGTTTGTTTTTTTGTTGGGGAATTAAAAACTCAGTAAAGCGGCGGCCGATCATTTCTGGGGGGTCGTAACCGTAGATGCGTTTGGCGGCGGTATTGACAAAAGTTAAGATGCCTTGAATATCGATCGACCAAATAAGTTCTTGGGAGGTCTCTACAAGGTTGCGGTACTTTTTTTCGCTTTCGGCAAGTGCTGCATTGAAGGCTGTTGTTTGCTGCTGAAGTCTGTTTTCTAATTCTTGATTTGCTGTTTCGAGAGTGGCGATCGACTTTTGGCGATCGGTAATATCGGTAGAAATACCGACAGCCCCGACAATTTCCCCCCTTGCATCTCGCAGCGCTGTCGATCGAATTTCGTGAATAAAATGCCCGACTGGGGCATTCCAAGTGCGATCTTTTCCTGCTATTACCCCGGCAATATTTTCTAAAATATCTGGCTGACTGCCGTAAACTTCAAAAATCGACAGTCCGACAGTTACAGGTTGTTTGAACCCCAAATTTTCTAATTTTTTGCCGGAAGCAAGGGTTAACCTGCCGTCTTTGTCAGTTGCCCACAGGAAAATTGGGGAACAACTGAGGGCGGCGTGGAGGGTTTCGTTTTCTTGTTTTAGCCGATCGATTTCGGTATGAAGCTTCGCGCGCGTGTTGCTCAATTCTACCGTTAGTCGATCGGCTATAAGCTGCCAACTCGCAGCAGTGTCGCACATTTCAGCAGGATTGCGCGATCGACAGATGGATTGGTTGCAGTATGACATGGTTCTCAGGGATGTACTGTATATTTAATCCCGGGCTATCTTTTAAGCATAAACTTTTTAAGTGAAATATTACAGTTTTTTGGGATACTCATCCGAGCCAGATGCGATAGTTTAAATCTTGTTTAAAACATTCAGCAATTGCTCCCCTGTCTGTCTTTCTGGCAACTTTTTAAAGGTTGATAACAAGCTGAATAATGCCTGTAAATACGTATTTTCACGGTAAGCAGGTGTAGTATTTTAAAAACAAGTTTCGCAATGTTAGCCTTGTACAAGACATACAATTATAAAAATTTTATATTGTTTGCGTATATTCACGCACTCAAGAATCGGGAATCGGGATTTTTGAAATATAGTCACGGCTAACAAAAGTGCGATCGGGGCGATCGCAAGGGAACAGCGATTTAAATCTAAAACCTCAAACTTGTTCTGAGGTTTTAGATTTTAGACATTTCAAGTTACCCGTACAAGTTTTAGATCGTAGAATTAAAAAACAGGTAAATAGTTATTAAATTATGGTTAAGATTTCGTTTTTAAATTTGCTTTTCTTATCGTTATAGTATCTATTAAAAAATCGAAATTCGGGAATGACAAGGCGCGGTAGACAAAAGCACCACTCAAGCAGGTTGATGTGCAGGTGTGACTCTGCAAAGCTCTATATTTATCGTAAAAATCGAGTTAAATAGCGCAAGTCCTAAGTTATTGACGGTGGTTGTTAATGCTATTATAATCAAATCAGCGTTTCACACAAAAATCTGAAAGTGATATGTCACACTTCACAACGATCGAGGTTCAAATCACCAATGGCGAACTGCTGCATCAAGTGTTGGAAGAGTTGGGTTATAACGTAGAGTCCAACGTGCAGGTGCGGGGTTATCAGGGCGACAAAACTAATGCGGAGTATGTGATTCGGCAATCCAACGGTTACGATTTGGGTTTTCGTCGCAATGGAGAGAATTACGAATTGGTTGCGGATTTTTGGGGCGCTAGAATTAACAAGCAAGAATTTGTCAATTCAATTAGTCAAAAATACGCGCGCCGCCAGTTGATGGCGGCGGTGCAGTCCGAGGGTTTTCATGTTGAAAAAGAGGAAACTTTGGCGGATGGAACGGTGAGGGTTGTTGTGGGTCGATGGGTTTAAGACTTGCGCTTGAATAACTCGTTTTTATATACCAAGTAAGTGGGGACAAATCAATAAATATTCGAGGGGTCAAGCGGGTTTTGCTTGGGAGCATCTGGTGTTTTGCGTTTATAGTGCGATCGTCCCCGAAGAGCGAGTACAATATGCGAGCGGGGACGATCGCACGCTCAATAAAAAAATGCTTTTTGCCACACACCAGATGCTCCCTTTTGCTTTCATCTTCTGGCTGTGATTTCGTGATTCTTCGCTAGCGCCCGCTTCTAGGTTTTTTGGGATTCGGTAGGGGCTCCCTTGACTGACATCTTTGATAGCAACAAAAAATTCAGGTAAACCGGCACCCACACAACTAAAATTTTAGGCTATTGTTCCTGCTCGCTGATTCATCTGTGGAGTAAATCTCAAACTTGTAGGGCGAAGTCGAAGTATAGTCATTTCAAATAAGTATGAGACTATTTAAAAATGAGGTAAAATGAATAAAAATAGTGAAGCTGCTAGGAAAATGTCTTACAGTATTGATTTGAGAAAAAGAGTAGTGGATTATGTAGAAAATGGCGGTCGTATCGCTCAAGCTGCCGGACTTTTTAAGGTAGGAAGGGCAACGATATATCGGTGGCTGG
>NZ_JADEWT010000073.1 GCF_015207505.1 Tychonema sp. LEGE 06208 | reverse complement strand
TTTTTTGTTGGGCAGTTAAAGTCGAAGTAAACCCTTTTGCCATCCATCGCACCTAATTACGCACTTGATTTAGCCCAATACTTCATCTTATCATGTTTTAGGTTGAAATTAAGATGCGTTTACCCTGGGGGCACAATGGAATCGTGACAATCTGGCTCAAGTTCTGAAACATCGTTGTGCTTATTTAAATCTCGCTTTGGCCTGAGTAGTATTTATACTCATTACATATTTGAGATGCTCCCTTTCTAATCCCTCTTCAGGTCTGCCAGATACACCATTATAAAAACTAGCTTTGCCTTCAGTTTTTTTGCCACTTTTGGGGATAAAAGAACAATCGATAACGGCAATAAGTGTTCGCTGATGATCTAAGGATTTATTGAGAAATAATTTATTAAATGCGGGAAAATCAAAGCTTTTGAAAAAGTGGCGACGATTGGTTTTTTCACTCAAACAGCTATAACGACTCAGATTGGTAAAATTAACCTTGCCATAAACAAGCAATATGGTGGAAAATAAAATCACCATAAACTTCTTTTGAGCTTGACTAATACCTGGCATTTGTTGTAAAATAGATTCAAGAATATTCATGAGGCAGTTTTTTAAATTCGTGTGTTTTTTGACCTTAACCTAAAAATTGCCTTTTTTTTGATTTTTGATTCAGATTCCAATAACTTTTGTAGCTCGGCGAGCCTCGCGTCCCTCTTCCAAAACTGTCCGAAGTATTGATATTGGGGTATGTGTTTATTTTTTTGAGTAATACTTTATGGTCTATACGGTGGGTGCATCTCACTTTTGCGAATATGTCAAAAAAGGGTTAAAATGAAAAAGCTAGTAAAATCGTTAAATAAAAATGAGGTAAAGAAAATGACACCCTCAGACCAACAACAGCTAAAAGCCCACTTAAAAGCGGCAGCAGAAATTCTTTACAGAAATACAGCTCCAACCGAATTAAAAAGTTTTGAAAGTATAGAAAAATCAGTTCGTCAGCAAATGTTATCAGAAGTTGCTCCAGAACTAGGTAGCTTTTTTTTTCAGCAGTATCAGGAATTAAAACAGGAAAACCCCGAAAAATAAAATCAATAATCGGCTCCCTCGACATTACAGATAATCAGGCAAAATATTTTGGCTTAAAAGCTTACAGTCAATTTAGTCCACTGATGGAAAATTGCTGTCTTTTAATCAGTGCCAACGAATCTTATCAAACGGCAGAAAAAGATTTGGAAAAACTTACGGGGATCAAAATTTCTCACAGTACATTACTCATATTAGTCAAGACTGTAGTTTAGACTAACCAAAGATGAGAACGGTGGCTTTCAGAAGAACTAGAGCCACCGCGCCAGGAGAGAATGAGGGTGAAAAATAAAACCTATCCACTCCTTAAATGAACAGTGAACGATTAAAGGACTTTCGTCAAGCAGCATACGAGTTATTGGTGCTGGCGAAAGATGCAACATTCGAGCTGATGGATGCAGTGATGACCACTCCGAATGCGTCGTGTTTAGCGGAATTTTCACTCAATCCATTATTCAAGCGTCAATGGCCAAGCATCTATGAAGCGTTACAAGACTGTAGACCAGACCGAAAAAAACTGATGCTGCTGTATCTGGAGCAATTACAGAAAGAAGCACTCCCAACGGAACACATATTAGTGGCAATCGACCACACTGCATGGGGGAGACCAGATGCCAAAACGTTAAAAGACAGAACCCATGAATATCAGAGGGGCTCCATTGTTGGACAGGGATACAGTACAATTGCGTGGATACCTGAAGTACAAGGAAGTTGGGCATTACCCCTACTTCATGAAAGAATTAGTAGTGGGTCTTCACCCATACTTCAAGCAGCTTCCCAACTCAAACTTGTCTGTGAACAGAGTGTCAACCCAGTTTTAGCAGTTTTGGATGCTGAATATGGAAATGCAAGTTGGGTGCTGGCGCTAACGCAAGCTTCCATCCTTGCTGATTGTTTAATGAGAGTCCGAAAAAATGCCTGCTTATGGTCAGCACCACCAGCTTATAGTGGTCGCGGTAGACCACGGAAACATGGGCAAAAAATGAGACTTAACGACCCAACTACATGGCTCGAAGCTGATACTGCGATTGAAATTGACGAACATCCAGATTTGGGACCCAGGACGAGTCAGACAATGGATTGACTTACATTTTTATCGTGCCCCTGGACAAAAAGTCAATTTAATCCTGGTCGAAAGAATGAAGCCCATGTCAAACGGTCAGCCGTTTCCACCCTTATGGTTGGCTTGGGTTGGAGAACGAACTCTACCCAAGCGAAACTGTTTGGTTTAAGTATTTACGACGTTTTGGAGTGGATCATTGGTATCGATTTGCATTCGCAACGATTACATTGGACATTGCCTAACTTGAGAACTCCCGAACAATGTGAACGGTGGAGCGATTTAATGCCGTTGATGAGTTGGCAACTCTGGGACGGCTAGGGATTTAGTGGTTGAAAATATACTACGCGGGGCAATCTGCTAATATCAATGTAACTCCTGGACGTGTTGCCCAATCAATGTTTTCGCTTTTAGTTGACATTGGTACTTCTACTAAAATCCCTAAACATAGGGGAAAATCTCCCGGTTGGGAAAAAGGAAAGGTACGTACCAAGGCACCATGCTATCCCACTGTCAAAAAACGGGTTTCTCGACGCAAAAAGTCTTCAAGGTTAGCTATTTAATCTTCTACTTCTTGAGTTTTTAAGCAACAGCTTGCCTGAGATTCAAAGGTGGCTACTTTTAGCTGCGCTCATTTTTTAGTCTAAACTACAGTAACAAAAGTAGTAGGATTAATGAGACTAAATGGGTTGATGCACTTCAAAAATTGGTTGCCTGTTGTCTGTCCAAATTCTCCTATAAACTCAACTAAATCATGTACTAGCAAAACATCTATATACCCGGAGATAACGGAATCTCCAAAACAAACTCAGCTCCCCGTCTCGGTGCTGAAATGCACGTTAACTTCCCGCCGTGTTTTTGTACAATAATTGAGTGCGAAACAGACAAGCCCAGACCAGTCCCCGAACCTACAGGCTTAGTGGTAAAAAAGGGATCGAATACCCTCACACGGACTGATTCACTCATTCCAAGTCCGTTGTCTGCAATTGAGACGATGGCGCTAGTGCCTTTTACCTCTGTGCGAATCCGAATCGCAGGCGTTGGACACTGCCGGTTATCCAACTGTACCAGCGCATCGATCGCATTGCCTAGAATATTCACAAACACCTGATTGAGTTCTCCAGCAGAACACTCGACTAAAGGCAGGTTCCCGTATTCTTTAACAACTTGAATTTCTCTGCTCGCAATGCCTCCCTCGTCGCCGCTATCATCTCCATCCCCCAGCTTTACCGCTGAGTTCAGGCGGTGCTGCAAAATCAGCAGCGTGCTCTCAATCCCTTCGTGAATGTCAACCCGCTTCATCTCGCTCTCAGAAAGGCGCGAAAAATTCCGCAAACCTATCACAATATTGCGGATGCGCTCGGCTCCAACATTCATCGACTTCAGAATTTGCAGCAAGTCTTGTTTGAGGAAATCAAGTTCAATTTCCTCTGTTACTGCTGCCAATTCAGGAGTAAGATTCGGGTATGTCCGCTGGTAGGTATCGATCAGTTTTAGCAAATTTTGCATATATTCAGTTGCGTAAGTAAGATTACCGTAAATGAAATTTATCGGATTGTTAATTTCGTGAGCAATCCCTGCAACTAGCTGTCCCAAACTTGACATTTTTTCAGTTTGAATCATTTGAGCCTGAGTCTGCTGCAATTCGATCAGAGCAATTTCTAGCTGAACTGCTTGTTCTCTCAACTGCACTTCTGACTGCCTCAAAGCTGATTCAATAGAAATTCGCTCGCTAATTTCCTGCTGTAAGAGCGCGTTTTTTTCTGTAACTTCCCGCGTTCTCTCTTGCACTTTCGCCTCTAAAGTCTCGCTGTACTCCTGCAATTTTTCATTAGCTGCCGACAATTTTCTATAGAGAAAAGCGTTGTCTAAAGAAATCGCAGCTTGAGTAGAAAGAAGCTTTAAAATTGACTGTCGTTCTGCTGTGAAAACACCCGCTGCCAGATTATTTTCTAAATAAAGCACAGCAATTAAAGTACCTTGATTAATAATAGGCGTACATAAAACAGACTTAGTATTGTTTTTGACTAGGTAAATATCATTTTTGAAGAGTTCATCCCTCCCGGCATCATCTAAAACAACATCTCTTTTCGTTCGGACTACATAATTTATTAGAGACAATGGCAAATCCTGGCTGAAAGCGATTGGAAGCGACTGCTGTACTGTTATCAGATCTCGTTCTACAGAACCAGACGCTTCTATTAACAAGTTGCCATCTTTTGCTAAAATCAAAGAACCGCTTTGGGCGCCAGCGTTCTCCATCAGAATTTTTAGCAATTTTTCGAGCAATTTACTCAAAACAACTTCGCTCGCTAAAACTTGCGAAGCCTTCATTACTGTTGCTAAATCGAGGAAAGAATTACCTGTTGTACTATTTGTAGCTGTTGTTGCTGGAGAGGTAGTTCCCTCAAAGCTGGCGTTCTTAGCAGCAGATATTAGAGAAAGAAGCGGAGGATATCTTGACTCCAAATCTGCGACCTTAGTCTTCGCTCCCCACCGAGCGTAGCCGTAGTATGCTGATGCCATGTAAGTCTGACCGATCTCCTCTCTTCGGGCCGCCAAATAAAATTCAGCCGCCAGTTCGTAAGCGATCGCTTCCTCCTGAACGTACCCCTGTTTTTTAGCTCCCGCGATGGCGAGATCGTAATACTCCATCGCTTCCCAATTTTGCCCTTTCACCCGCGCTATTTCTGCCTCAACCAGCTCGTATTTATGCTGATAATTAGCCGGAGCATGGTAAGCCCAGCCCTTCATTTTTTCCTGATTCAACTCCACAATAGCCAGAGCTTCTTGTTGCTCGCTCTCCCTCCCCGATTCAGCTTGATATCGGACATTGGGATACTGAGCCAGAAGAGCTAGCGAATAGTAGAAGTTGTGAACGGCAACCGTCATGTGTCCGGGTGCGGATGCTTTATATTTTTCAGCGATAGAAGCATTTTCAACGGCAGCAGCAAACTCTTTAAATAAGTAAGATAGAATTGCTTTAGCAAGATAGGCAGCAAAAAGGGATATCTGGTTATTTGCTGTTTCTAAGATAGGCAGCATTTCTACTTCATTAAAGCTTTCGCCAATTAAGCAACATTTGTCAGCAGTAGGTCGGAAAAGATTCAAAACTATCTGCCTCCATATCTTAATGTAGTATAGCCCAAATTCTTGTTTGAGTTTCAGCAGTAAATTGAGATAATGAGCTTGGCGCGACTCTACAGATTCTAGGTAGTTGCCAATTAAAAATATATGAGCGCAAGAGTTCAAAGCACAATAGCCAGCATATTCTACATCTCCAGTATCCAGACCGCTTTGAACCCCTTCTTGCAAAGGATCTATTGTTTCCCTAGCGTGTTCTTTCCAATGTCTGATAGTAACGTTAAACAGAGTGTACACTTTAGCTGTCAGTTCTTTAGCATTAAATTGCTCTAACAGCTTCAAAGCTATCTGACCGGAATAATATCCTGCCTCTAAATCTCCAAGTGCTGCACATAGGAGCAAGCCATAAATGCTGTAAGCGTAAGCTGCTAGCGCTGAATGACCGTTTTCAATGCAGAGATTAATTTGAGTCAATACGATCTGCAAAACCATCTCAGGCTTGGCAATAGAAGCGGGAGCTGAGATAGTCATCAGCAGCCGCATCGCCGCCAGCTTATCAGGAGCGTTCATTTCGGGAACATTTTCCAAATCTATCAACGAAGGCAATTTGAGTGAGGGATTCCCGGCTGCTAGCAATTTGGGAGAAACCCCCAGCATTTCCAATATTTCCCAACCCATATCAATAGCTTTAACGAGCTGGTTTTGAGCGATATAAGATTGAATTTGTAACTCGTATACTTTCACCTTGTCAAGTAGGGTTTTTGCCTTTTGTAAAACAGCTTCAGCTAGTAGTTCAGAGTGCTTGAAGTTGGTGTTTAAAAATTCTGTTTCTACTGCTTCTACATGGAGGTTGAGAGTCAATTTATACTGACTCTGCCAGCTATTAGCAGCAAGGAGTTCCAAACCAATATTTAGATACCTGGCAGCAGCTTCGTAAGCTGTCGCTGCTTTTGCTTTCTGACCGGCAATTAGATTGAGGAAAGCTAGTTCATCTTTTTCTACTTGCCCAACTATTAAGTCAGCGCTAAAATTAAGTTGATTGACCAGAGCAAAGATATTTTCTTTTCTGTCTTCAGGGCTGGTATTTTGCAGCAAAAGTTTGCCAATGCTCAGGTGAGTCAATTTTCGCTCGGATTCGGGAATCAAAGAATAAGCGGCTTGCTGCACGCGATCGTGCAAAAACTTATAATCAACCCTGGAATCGCTGAGAATAAGTTCGCCCAATTCCTCCTGTTGAAAAACTAGCGGGATTTTGTAGTTTCCACTCAGAGGCAAAATTAAACCAGACTGAAGTGCCGGCCACAGACCTGAAGCAATAACTGATTCTGACTCCTCATTCACAATTGCCAAAATGCTTAAATTAAAAGTGCTGCCGATGCAAGCCGCAAAATTTAAGAGTTTTTGCGTTGATGCCGGTAGCTTTTGAATATTCTTTGCTATCAGTTCAACGATATTGCAATCTGCAATGCCAATGGTTTGAATTTGCTCAATGTCCCATTGCCAAATACCGATAAAAGTGTCGTAAGTTAGCAGTTGTTGGGAATCCAACACTTTCAGCAGTTGAGTTAAGAAGAAGGGATTGCCTTGAGTTTTAGTGAAAAGCAGTTCTGAGAAAGATTTTATACGCCTAGCTTCGGGAGATTCATTGAGCGCGTCCGCAATTAGCTGCTCGACATGGTTTAGGTGTAAAGGTTTAACAGTAATATTATTGATGGCAGCCCCACTTTCTCGAATCTTTTCTAATGTCTGAATCAAGGGATGAGCTGGATTCACTTCGTTATCCCGATAAGCTCCGATCGTTAACAGATATTGGCTGTCGCGATCGCTCATCAGCAGTTGGATTAATTTGAGGGATGCTGAATCAGCCCACTGCATATCGTCTAGGAAAAGAACGAGGGGGTGTTCGGGTTGACAAAAGACTTTGAAGAACTGTTGAAAAACGCGATGAAAGCGGTTTTGGGATTCATAGGAACTCAGTTGTGGTACTTCTGGCTGATGACCGACAATCAGTTCAAGTTCGGGGATAACATTAATAATTAGAGAACCATTTTGACTCAGTGCCGTTAAAATCTTCTCTTTCCAAACAGCTATTTTTTCCGAATCTTCTGTTAATAGCTGTTGCAAGAGGGACTGGAAAGCTTGAATCAGCGAAGCGTAAGGAATATTGCGCTTAAACTGGTCAAATTTACCAGCAATAAAATACCCCCGTTTCGCTACAATAGGTTTGTGAACTTCATTCACTAAGCAAGATTTGCCAATTCCCGAAGAACCGCTGACCAGCATCATTTCGGCTGTGCCGAGACTGGTTCGTTTAAACGCTTCCATTAATACAGCTACCTCTTCCTTCCTGCCGTAGAGGTTCTGCGGGATCAGCAGTTGATTAGATAAATCTTTAGACCCTACAATGAATCGTGAAATTGTGCCGCTTTCCTGTAACTGAGCTAGGCAATTTTCTAGGTCGGCTTTTAGTCCCTCAGCAGTTTGATACCGCTCTTCTGCGGTTTTGGCTAATAATTTGAGTGCGATGTCAGAAATTGCTTGGGGAATTTCTGGATTTAACTGAATCGGCGGAACTGGTTGCTTTGCTAAATGGCAGTGAATCAATTCCATTGGGTCTGTGGCTGCAAAAGGTAGGGAACCTGTCAGCATTTCATAAAAAGTTGCACCCAAGGAGTAGAAGTCGGTACGATAGTCAATCGACCGATTCATCCTGCCCGTTTGCTCTGGGGATATATAGGCTAGGGTGCCTTCCAGACAATTAGGATTGTTAATTGTTTGGTTTTCTCTGCCCAGGCGAGAAGAAATGCTAAAATCTATAATTTTAACCAACCAAGTTTCGGGATTGATGATAATATTTTTCGGCTTAATATCTTTATGAACGATCTGCTGTTTGTGGAGTTGCCCTAAAGTTTCCGTTAACTGAATTGCTATTCTGAGAAAGCTGATAAAATCGTTCTTGAGAGAAGCAAGGATGTAATTTAAAGATTGAGCGCCAAAATCTTCCATAATTAAGGCGAAGCTGTTCTGGTATCTTTCCAGCCCCAAACACTTAACAACTCCTGGGATGTTCAAGTTTTTTGCGATTTCATATTGATACTTTAAATTAGCAACATCAAGGGGATGTGGATACTTAGAGCTTAGTAGCTTAACAATAACAGCCTGTTGGTTCTGAAGATTCAACCCCCGATAAACAACTGTTTTCACGCCTTCGTTAATTTTTTGAAAATTTGTGTAGCCCGGAAGTTTTAGCATCTGATTGGGAAGTAAAATATTATGACTCTACAGCAAGGTACTACCTATAGAACCCATTTGACATCTTTTCTTGAACAATAAGGCAGACAAATCAGCCGTCTGGCATAACTTAATAGCGACAAGGCGAGAAATCAGGTGGGGATGGTAACAAAAAAGCTGAAATCTATCTGGCATAACGCTTGTGGCAATGGCAATAGATATCAAATGGGTTATATAGCAATCCTAAATCATTTGCATAATTATTGTAGGGGTTCTTGGTCGGTGGTTTCCCGATAGATAGGGGGTAGGCATGGGGGTACTATCCCTACAAATTTATCTGAATCATTTAGGATTGCTATATATCTAATTCTGATTATTCATTTTACCAGTCAAAGTTTAAAAATCTGATTCACCCACAATTTTTTGAGGAGATCCCGAAATTGCCCTAGATACCTGCATACCTGAAGTAACAGTTGCTTCAAGACTACTAATATTAATCCCATTAAGTGTCCAGTCACCAGCTAAATAAAGATTATTAAAGCCGGATGCATCAGGTCTGAGGCGATATTTTGTACTTCCCTTGAGAGACATGACATAACGCTCAGAAGGCTCAATATTTGCCCGCCAAAACTGAGAATTAAATCGTTCTAAACCCGTACCATTTTTTGAGTCAACAAGTAAGTTCCAATTCAGAATATCTGAATTTTTGGGTAGGGTTATTTTAGGCCATAAAACAGCAATATTTTGCTGAAACCACTTAAAAGCCGTTTCTTTGACCCGATTCATTTCTTGGTCAGGAAACGAATGATCTACAAAGGCTGGAATTTCCTCGATCTCTTCCAAAGGGCCACAAAAATAAGCAATACTACCTGGATAATGTTCTGAAGACCAACCCTCAGAGACATTGAGATGGCTCATATCAGCCCAAGTGTTAAAGGGATGTGCATAAGCATCTATAACAGGATTAGGCATCATCCAGCCCAATTCTGGTAAGCTAGGTTTTAGCCAGAGCTGCAGTGCCTGGGTTTGAACAGTCTTGACCTTCTCTACCATCTGCTGCCATTCTTTGCGAGCTTCGATTAGCTCTTGGCAGATATATTTTAGTGCTCCTAGAGAAATTCCCAGAACCACAGAATCAAAATCTTCTCCTACATTGAGCTCGATATCCTCCACATCGTCCCACGACATCCAGGCCGATTCTAGATTAATTTTCCTGAATTTAAGTTCTTCCCCTTCAACAAGCTGATCGTAGAGAGGAGAACTCGGCCAACAGGGCAGTTTGTTAACATCAACAAGCGGTTCGTAAACATTGTTTTTAAGCGTAACTTGGCGACTAATTTGGATCGTTTTAATAGTCTTTTTGTCCTCAGAAAGCTTCAGATTTTCGACACGATGGAAAAACTTAAACTTAACACCCCGTTGCTTGAGTACCTCGTAAAGTGGTGCGAAGATGGTATCTCCCATACCAGATTGCATTTTCCAAAAAAACGCACCCTTATAAGTAAGAGTCATGCGTAGAAAGCAACGAAGCGCAGCTCCAGCCGCTAAATTTGGTTGATTGACATTACCGTTCTCGTAACTAAAGACAAGGTCGTAAAGACCCTGCACTGGTGCCGAATTGACGCTAAGTTCAGAAGCCCCATGTTTACTCAACCACTCCCGGACATCATAGTCATCAATAGCATTAAAGCCATCAAAAATAATACCGTCCACAATTACACCCTGGATGATGGTGTATGCTAAATCCACAAGTATCCACAGGCGACGAAACTTGTGGTGAGCTTCTATTATTTCCTCAACAATTCGGAAAAGCCAAGTTCTGAATTGACCCAGACACCAAAGCAGAGCATGGTGTTGTATAGCTCGGTGCGTTTTAGGATCTTGTGGCAATTCCTGAACTAATTTTTGAGCAATATATAATAAACCAATTTCATAAGGAACATTAGGAATTTCTAAGTGAATATTCATCTCTTTCAGTAGAGATTTTATCGACTCGGGAATCCCTGTAAAATCCAATAATTCTTCGCCTTCAGATAGAGTGCTAAATAAGTAGGATGAACTCTTAAATTGATCGACCATAAACTCGACGAGCAAGCAAACAGACTCCCAAACAGAGGGCAATTTATCACTTTCTCCAGGCAGTAAATTATTTGTTGGGAAGTCGTAGGGCCAAAGTACCCACTGTTTGTTGATATATTCAGGAAATGCAATGAAATTGTGTGGCTTGAAAGCGTTCTGCCAGGTAGCAAGCGGGATGTCTTCACTCCGTCCTAATTCTTGATAGCACTGACGCATAACTCGAAAGGTATTTTCGTAAACTCCCATCAAGATATGTAGGCCATGTTCCTCAATTCGAGCTTGGGCATTCATATTGCGTCCACTCGCACCTTTGCCACCCAGACGCCACCCCATTTGATAGAGTATAATCTCATATTTTTCCTTCCAATCAGGTTGACTTGTCAGTTCAAAAGCTGCTGTAAGAGAAGCCATACCTCCGCCTAAAATGGCAATTTTATTTTTTTTCATAGTTTCAGCCATGATTTCTTTTTCCCCATGCAAAAGTAGTACATCAATCTTCTAATTTAGCTGCATCCAAATCCTGTCTTTCATTTGAACGCATATTCTACAGATTTTTGCAATGCCTGACTGTATTTTAGTAGGGCATCATTATCACGCACCATTGATTTAGCATCTTCTATACACTGCGAGAAGCAACTACGAGAGATTTTCACGGAATGATCTGCTGTAAATAATTTATCATGTTGCTGCGCTGCAAACAATAGCGTCTGATAAGCAGGAAGTAGGCACATTAAGCTAGCCAAGCGATAGCCCACCGCTTCATAGGGAATAGTCATTACATAACCGACAGACTTATTTAGCTCAACCATCACATTTGTAATAACTTTTTGCGTCCAACTCTTGGGAGCCCCCTTTAGCAAGAGTGGTGAATTATCGACTTCTTGTATCCATACAGCAGGTAAATAGCATATACCATTAGCCAAATCTTCAGGAAAATCCTTGATAATGTTTGTTTTTTGCAATGCTTCGCCGCAGGTTTCACAACCTGCTAGAAGACAAGCTGCAACATCTAAGTTGAATTGGTAATGGTTGATAGCTAACTCTGTTCCCATATGACCAACTATACCAGCTACAAAATAGCAATAACGATTGTAATCGTCTTCTTGGGCTGGGAGACTGATCCCATTGCGCGTTAGCATAATAGGAGCCTGTTGGTGATCTAGCACTTGTTTCATTCCCTCAACCATTGCAGAAGCCCAGCAATGAATAATTGCTTTAGCATCGTTTGGTATTAGTGCATAAATTTGCCATAACATTAGTCCATTTTCCAGATTCATTAATTGTTTTTGGTCGGCATTGAGTCCCGGCCAATTTTCTGACGACCAGCTAGATAAAATATTGGAGGCCAAAGCTGGTTCCTTTAGCAGTTGCTGAAATTCATCAAAACGAGCCTGCTGCCAGCTAAAGGACTGCTGGCAATCCTCAATGTTGTCAGCAACGCGAAAAATCAGATAGGCCGTAGCCATAAAAGTATCTAACGGTTCTTCAAAACAAGGAGTTACCAATGCAAAAGAGCGAGAAACTTTATTCATGAACTCTTCAAGGTACTTCTTCTGTTCGTGCAATAGATAAAATGTTATCATGCTTTATGTCCCTGCTTGTATTGAGATATTAAGTCTTGAAGCGCCTTTGCTTCCAGATGCCTCTGTGCGTTGTAATTCCTGGTCAATAATGTATTTTACAACAAGAGAGATGGAAAGTATTTATGATTACCAAAAGGATTCAAAATTTCCGCCCTATATAAATTAGCTCATAAACAAAAAAAACAACCTAAGAATGCGCTTTCCAAACCGTAGTACCATTTTCAACTGTGAAATCAAAGTTGAGCCAGAAAGCCAGATTCGGCTGTATATTTACTGGTTGTTCTGGCTCTGCCTGGCCTCTTGGTAAGCCCAATTCTGTGACAATGGGGTGGCTGGCAAAATTGTATATTGTGACTTCAAATTGAGAACCACCAGTAGAACCAAAACTTAAGAGTCGCCCTGCGTGATATTTGGATACTTTCATGGGAATTTCTACGATCGCTTGATAGCAAGCTTGTTTGCCGTCTTTTTCATCGCGAAACTGCTTGAGCATGACTACAGGAATTTCTGCATTTAGCCGATATTGCAGCAGGTATTCAAGCAGGTTAAGTGGCAGGCTTAAGCCCGGAATTTTCATGATGCTGTCGCCGAAAAATAATTGGGCGATTTCTGCAACTGCTTCTGAATAGCTAGTCCATATTTTAGGTGACTGGCTTTCGCTACCTCCATTTTTCTGCGATACTCTGATTAGCTGTTCCCATTTTGCTTCAGTTTGAGCAGTTAAAGTTTTCCACGTATAAGTGTGCAAACTGAAGGGGTCTTGTAACCGATCGATTGAGGGAATGTTGAAGCTTGCAATCTCTTTCGGGATGCCGTAAACCTCTCGACCTGAAGCTAAAGCTGGTGAATTGCTGACGAATATGTAGGGTACGAACCAAGCAAAGCGGTCTATTTGAAAGATGGAGCCACGTTGTTGACCGACCGCAGTCAAGACCCAAATCACAACTTCCTGCTCGTCGATGTAACCCCTGTCGCGATCGGGCTTTTCTCTAGAAGCCAGGGAATCTATACTTCCAAAGGTTAGTAGGATATAGTGTGTGGCAGGGCGGTACTCGACTTGTCCGCTGGTTAAATTATTGAGATATTTGTCGCACAAATTCTGGAGTTGAGGTAAAGAACTTTCTAACACAAATCCATAGAGATTTGTACCTTTGATGTCGTAGGGTTGCAGAAAACATTGCTCGTTAGCTCGTTCAATGTATTGTGGAGGTTTTGAATGGTTACTGACGCCCGATAAAAATGTCTCGCCAAATTTATGTGCTTCTTGTTCTATGCTTTCGCCTCTGGCAGCAAGGTCTTGAAGGAGTCGATCTGGCGAGCCAGGCGGTTTTGCGAGGATGTCTGCTAATTTTTGCGGGTTATGGAGCAGTTCCGCGATCGCGCTGCTTGCTCCTAGTGCCGTGCGAAAGCCTGTTTGCAGAAGTTGAGCGGCGCTGTTAACATTCATTGCTTCATAACCTCATGATGAGTTAGCTTGCAAACTTTTTATATTTCAGTCATATCACAAATACCGATCGGTTCGATCTGAATTAACGCCAATTTTCTCAATCACAAACTCTTTATCGAGCGATAGAGAAAGCAAGCTGAGCTCACGGCCCACCTATACTTCATGTTACCGTTGAGGTGCGACCTGTGGTGTATATCTGACCCGACAGCGGAGTCGGTCAAACTTGCTGCATTACTGCACTGGTAGGCGAAAATGGAGCGATCGCGGCGGTTGGGGGCGATCGTCATAAACTAGCAGACCGCTGCCCACGGGGTAACGAGCGTTTTCCAGTGTTAGAAAGCATGGAAAGTGAAGAGATCGCTCCTGTGACTTGTTCTGGCCGGCACCTCTTTCGTAGTGCTGCAACTGTTCGAGGTTGCGGTGGCGGCTGATTTCTTGAATAATCCGCAGCGGGATACCCGCGTTGCTCCTCTGGGTGAGGGCCGTTCTCAACCAAGCTGTGGGTGGATGCTCCCTCGATGCCTACTCGTTCAAACGCTTCTCTCAAAATCCGATCCGCTGAATCGGGGTGCAAATGCTTCCAATGGTGGCAAGGGTGGCGGCTGGGGAATAAGTAAGTCTGACCGGCATGAGAACGCCAAGATGTTAGAAAACTTCGCAAATCGGCGTTGCTGATTTACGGTATGAAAGGCTAAATATGCAAATCAGAGAAACCAGTATTCACAACGCTTCGGGATTTTCAACTGATTTTTTTCATACCCTGATTAAGCAACGCCCAAAAACCTTCCACTGAACAATGTGGCTGAGTTTTACTCACATTTTCCTGTCACCCGCGAGTAGCAAATCCAGGAATTACTTACATAAAACCTATCTCTGTTACTGGCGAGTAACAAATTCAGCACTTACCGAAAACCTAATTTTTCAGCAAAGGTTAACACACAAGTTAGAGTTTGTGTGCAGATTTTCTGCAAACGTTAAGAAAATTCTCAAGCATAATTAGATGTTTGAGAAGGATTTGTTGTACGATAGCTAAAATGCCGTAAGGGTTTAGATTATTGACAATGCAACTTATGTATCCTGAATGTATCACCCTATTCTCCTGGCTTTAATCCTATAGAATTATGGTGGTCATAACTGAAATCTTTTTTACGTCAGTTCTCGCCAACCACTACTTCGAGAGTGGATATTTAGCTGGCTAGTTCACGCTTATTTTGTCAATCCTAAGCACTTAAAAAGCTGGTTTAGAAGCTGCTGACACTGTACTTAATAAACCCGGAATAGGCTGTATTAGTTAGCCTTGAAATATCCGCAGTTTAAGAAGCATCGCCCAAAAGCGTTGCAGCACTCAACATAGCAACAGCCCCTTCCTCCTCCAAAGGTCGCGAAAAAAAGTACCCTTGATAGAAGCTGCATCCCAAAGAACGGAGTATAATTAGTTGCTCTTCCGTCTCCACCCCTTCTGCGATTGCCTCTAATTCCAAAGAACTCGCCAGATTTAAAATCGCCTCCAGCAAAGTCAAATTTTTCCCTCCTTCCTCCACGCAGCAAACAAAAGAGCGGTCAATTTTGAGAGTATCAATCGGCAGCAATTGTAAGTAAGATAAATTTGAATAACCCGTGCCAAAATCATCTAAACACACCTTAACTTGCCGAGCTTTCAACAGCTCTAGTACCCCAGCAGCCTCCTCAGCATTCTCCATTAAAACACTCTCGGTAATCTCTAACTTCAAAAATTCGCCCTTTAAGTTATGCACTCGCAGCAGTGAGTCTAAAAGCGGTAACAAATTAGGAGCAAATAGCTGAATTCCCGATAAATTAACACTCATATTTAAAGGCAAATAGTCAGGGAATTGCAACTGCCATTTACTTAAACAAGCCACTGCTTCCGACAGTACCCACTCCCCTAGTGCCACAATCAAACCCGTTCTTTCGGCCACCGGAATAAACTCGATCGGAGAAACCAAGCCGCGGGTCGGATGCCGCCATCTTACCAACGCTTCAAATCCCACTATTTTACCCGTTGCAAAAGATACAATCGGCTGATAATTAAGGTAAAACTGTTGCAAATTAATTGCATTTTGCAAGTCATTTTCCAACTGGAGTTGCTCTAAAGCTCTCGATTGCATACCAGCATCAAATACAACAGTGCTACCAGCACCCCGAACAAAAGCCTCATGTCTAGCCACGTCAGCCGCCCGCAGCAACTCTTCCGGCTCTTCTGTGCCAACTGCACCTAAAGCAATGCCAATACTAACACTAGAAAAGACCGCAGTTTCATTCAAGTTAGACGGCATTTCTAAAGATTGGCGAATGCGTTCTGCTGCATCTAAAGCTAACCGAGAATTAGCAATATTTTCCATCCAAATCGCAAACGCATCTTCTCCCACTCTTGCTATAAGATTCATATTCAAAGCCCAAGCCTCTAACCGCCGTGCTACTTCTACTAGCAACTGCTCTCCTCTAGAATGACCTAAGCTATATTTAACAATTTGATAACGGTTAATAGTCAGAAATAAAATAGCTTCTAAATGACCCACTTCTATTATAGAATTCCTGCCACTACCCATCTCTTTTAAAAGCAAATTACGGTTAGGTAAACCTGTCAGCTCGTCGTAAAATGCTTGGTAACAGATTTGTGCATTCGCTGTAGCAAGTTCCTGCTCTTTTTCTTTAGCAAGTCGCACAAACTCTAAAGTTTTATTAATGGTAACTTTTAAGTCATTCAAATCAATCGGCTTCGTTAAAAAATCAAAAGCACCTCTATTCATAGCTCTCCTAATATTTGGCATATCCCCATAAGCTGAAACCACTACAGCTTTGAGCGTCGGGTCAATAGCTGGCAGATTCTCTAGCAAAGTTAAACCGTCCATTTCGGGCATATTAATATCAGTTAGCACCAAGTCAAAAGAGCCATCAGTTTGAAGTTTATCTAAAGCTTGGACTCCATTAATTGCAAAATAAAACTCAAATTCTTGAGTGCTGATTTGACGCCGAAATAGCTGAAGGATTAGATATTCTAAAAGTGGCTCGTCATCAATTACTAAGATTTTAGCTGTCATGAATTGCTCTTGTTAGCAAGTAACCAGGAGTTTAATTCTCTTGTAGGGGCAATCCCCCTGTGATTGCCCCCTGGGGCTGCACCGTAAGTAAGGTTGGGGCTGGCAGGAAAGCACTGCTCCTACAGAAAACTCATCATTTTCAGGACTTATGCTCCTAAACCGGGTTTATCTACAAAATTGAAGATTCTCACTAGAAACCTACGAAGAAACTCGGTTTCTAGCCTGTGCGTAAGTGTTAATTTTATCAGTTCCCAACCCTTAAGTGGGAATTTCAATAATAAATTCTGTTCCCTCGCCAGGTGTAGAGTTACAACTGAGCCATCCCCCGTGTTTTTCTTCAACAATAGACCGCGAAATTGATAAACCCAATCCCGTACCTTTACCCACAGATTTTGTAGTAAATAAGTGGTTAAATACCCGCCGTTTCACTTCTTCTGTCATCCCCATCCCGTTGTCAGCAATAGAAATTATAACATGAGAAGTGGAATTATCCTTGATAACTTTTTCGCTCTCATCGGTAAGGAAAGTGCGAATGGTAATTTTATTAGAATTCGCCTTAATTTCATCCCGGCTACGCTCTGCATTCCATTCTTCTAATGCGTCAATGGCATTAGCAATAATATTTAAAAATACCTGATTTAACTGTCCGGGATAACACTCTAGTGGGGGTAATTCTCCGTAGTTTTTTAGCACTTGAATTTCGGGTTTACCCTCATTCGCTTTGAGCCGATGTCTCAAAATTAATAAGCTACTATCAATTCCTTCATGGATATTGAAACGAACTTTGGATTTAGTATCGGTCCGCGAAAAAGTTCTCAGAGAAATGCTAATTCCCCGAATGCGCTCAGTTCCTTCTTTCATAGAACTGAGCATTTGTGGCAAGTCTTCTAAGAGAAAAGGGAGGTCAAGAGCTTCAAGTTGAGTTTGTACTTCTGGATTATTGAGGGAGCAGTGTTGTTGATAAATATTGAGAGCAGTCATCAATTCTTGAAAGTAGCTTTCGGCGTGTTCAATGTTTCCTATAATGAAGCTGATGGGATTGTAAATTTCGTGGGCAACTCCGGCAACTAACTGGCCCACGGAAGCCATTTTTTCGTTTTGAATGAGTTGAGTTTGCACCTCTTGAAGTTCTGTTAAATTTTGTCTGACTTGTTTAACAGTTTCTAAGGCTCTTTGGATAGTAATCTCCATGTCCTGAAAATCAATGGGTTTTGTCAAAAAGTCAAAAGCTCCCCGGTTCATGGCAGTTCTAATGTTTTGCATATCTCCATAGGCGGAGATGACGACTGCTTTTAATGTATTGTCGATTTCTGAGAGTTTTTCTAGTAAAGTTAACCCGTCCATTTCGGGCATATTAATATCTGTTAGCACTAAATCAAATGGTGGAAATTCTGCAATTTTTTCTAAGGCTTCTCTGCCATTGTGAGCAAAGACAAATTCAATTTCTTTGCTCCGAATTTTTTGCCTGAATTTTTGTTGAATGACGTATTCTAAAAGTTGTTCATCATCGACGACTAGGATTTTGGCTGTCATGGGGAGCTATTCTGTATCCTATGGTAAAAATAACTAGGGTCATTAGCTTACTATACCGCGTTGTTTAAATTTTGTGAAAAATTAAATTAATTGATCGGTATCGATGCCCGTAGTAGGGACACGGCAATGCCGATTGGTGTCAACTTAACGTCAAACCCTTAATCCGTCAGGGACTTAAGTCCGTGCCTCAAAGCTTAAGTCCTCTAAAGAGGACTAAATAATTCATTAGTCCTCTTTAGAGGACTTTAACTATTAGACAGGGACTTAAGTCCCTGGCGGGTTTCAGCTTAAGTTGACACTAATGGGTATTCCCGTGTCCCTACCTCTTCTTAATCTAAATATTTAACATTAAATTAACACCAATGGTTGCACTTGAGCGCCAAAACTATTCAACTTCTGGGCAAAGTAATGATAAATTCAGTGTAATTTCCCGTTTCAGTTTGCACTTCCAAATTACCTCGGTGTTGCCCAACTATGATATCGTGAGTGATGGATAAACCTAAACCCGTTCCCTGTCCGGGAGGCTTAGTAGTAAAGAAAGGAAGAAATATTTTTTCTTGATTTTCTTTAGGAATACCAATGCCATTGTCACGAATGCGGATTTCTATTGCAGTGCCTAGATTTTTAGTGGTAACAGAAACTGTGGGATTGAAATCGGCGGTCATTTTAGATAGTTTAATATAAGAGGCATAGCAAGCATTATCAATGATGTTAATTAAAGCGCGGCTGAGGTCAGAAAAGGCGACATCTAGTTCTCCAATTGATTGGTCATAGTCGGTTTCAATGGTAAGGTTGAAGGTTTTATCTTTGGCACGAATGCTGTGGTAAGCTAATTGTAGGGCTTGAGCGACGAGGGCGTTGATGTCGGTTTTTTGGCTGCTACTGCCCTCACTGCGAGCGTGCATTAGCATACTTTGAATTATGCTGTTCGCGCGTTGCCCTTGTTCGTTAATTTCTGATACGTTGCGCTTAAGATAAGTCAGGTTTTCGTTAATTAATTCCAGGGATTCTGCGTCTAAATTTTGGAATTGGCGGTCTATTTGTTCTGCGATTTCAGAGGTTAATTCTTCTGAGAGAGTAGCCAGAGAAGTGACGAAGTTGAGGGGGTTGCGGATTTCGTGGGCAACACCTGCGGTGAGGGCTCCGAGGGAGGCTAGTTTTTCAGAGGCTACTATTTGTTTTTGAGCTATTTTTAATTCGGCGGTTCGTTCCTCAACTTTCTGTTCTAGGGTTTCCGAATATGCTTCTAGTTGTTGGTTAAGTTGATTGACTTCTGCGTAGAGTTTGGCATTGGTAATGGCGATGGCAGCTTGTCCCGATAGCATTTGTAAGACTGTGAGTCTGTCAGCGGTAAAGGCGACGGTGGTCAAATTATTTTCGAGATAGATAATCCCTGTAAGTTGACCTTGATTGAGCAGAGGTGTACACAAGATTGATTTGGGATGATTTTGTTGGATGTAGGGGTCTTTTTTGAAGATTCCTTCGTGGCTGGCATCGTTTAAAACAACTGTTTCTTTAGTGCGAGCAACGTAGTTAATAATCGAGGCTGGAACTGCATTTTCGAGGAGAGAAATGGAAATATTTTTATCTTCAGGTTGTTGAGGATTGGTCAATACCTGGAGGTCGTTACCTTCCACGATGCCGGTGGCTGAAATCACCCACTGATTCTCACTTTGGTTAGATGAAAAAGTTGCTTGGGTGAGCAATGAGCCGCGAGTAGCTCCGGCATTTTCTATGAGAATGGTCATTAATTTACTTAGCAGTTCGCTGAGAACAATTTCCCCAGATAACGCCTGCGCTGCTTTCATAATTGTATCGAGGTCAAGTGCTGTTGAATTGCTGGAAGTAGAGGTTGTCGTCCAGTTTGAGGTGGTTGTGCTAGTGGGATCAAGGCTCATAGTTTCAGGCTGCTGCGTGCGGGAGATAAGATGGGGATATGTTTCTTCTAAGTCTCTGACTTTGGCGACGGCTCCCCAGCGAATGTAGCAGTAATAGGCTTCTGTCATGTAGGTTTTGGCGACTTTTTCTCTACCGAGAGCGAGGTAAAATTCGGCGGCGCGTTCGTTGGCGAGGGCTTCTTCTTGGATGTAACCGTTTTCTTTTGCTCCGTTGATGGCTCGTTCGTAGTAGGTTATTGCTGTCTCGTTTTGTCTCAATACTCGCGCTTTTTCTGCTTCTACAAGTTCGTATTTGTGCTGGAAGTTCATAGGGGCGTGGTGCGCCCAGTTTTTCATTTGTTTTTGATGAGATGCTACTTTTTTCAGGTATTGCTTTTGTTCGGTTTTGGTGGTGGTGGGATAGTGCGCGAGGAGGGCTAGAGAATAGTAGAAGTTGTGCTGAGCGATATTTACTTGACCGCTAATACTTTCTTGGCACTCTTCGGCTAACTTAGCAACTTCTACAGTTCCCAAATAATCTTTAAATAAATAAAGCAAAATAAATTTGCTTAGATAAACACTAGCTAGAATAGTTTTATTATTAGTTGATTTTAAAATAGAAAGCCTTGTTGTTTCATCAAAACTTACTCCTTTCAAACAATAAGGAATTTCATTATCACCCATTAAGTTACAAGCAAACTGATTCCATATTTGACTCAGTTCAAGGTTAGCTTCTTGCTTGTTTTTATGGAGGTGAGAAATATATTTATCTTGGGTAGTAGATACACTTTGTAAATGTTCTCCACTCCACAATACATACTGACAATATCCAGAAGCCATATAACAAGCATATTCTATATCTCCTGTTGCTATGCCACTTTGAAAACCTTCAATAAGCCCTGGCAAAGCGTCTTTTATTGGTTCTTTCCAATGTTTCACAAATATATTAATAAGAAATAATACCTTAACTTTTATTTTGACTTTTTCAATCTCTAGTAACTTCAGAGCTAATTGCCCAAACTTATATCCAGAATCAATATCCCCCAACGGGCCACACATTAACAAAGCATAAGACGCATAGCCATAGGCAGATAGAGGAGAATTTCCATATTTTATAGACAAACTAACCATTTTAAAAACTATCAAGGGGAAAAGAGCAGGATTTGACATAAAAGCAGCCGGAACAGCATTCATCAAAATACGCATAGCTGCTAGTTTGTAAGGATCTGTCATTAAGGGGAGAGTTGCTAAACTTGGTATTGGCTGTTTAGCGATGATTAACTTAGTGTATATAAATTCCAGTAGAATGTTGATTTTTTGGGGCTTGTTCGGAAGAAAAACGCCTAACAATTGTAAAGTTTGCAAAGATAATTCTAAAGATAGATGAGGCTGATTTTGCTGCAAATAAAAGGGTATTTTTAGTTCATTTACTTGGACTTTTTCTAGCAAGTTTTTGCTCTGAGATAAGACAATATCAGACAAATGTTGTGCCTGTTCAAAATTAATATTGAGATATTCTGCTTCCAGTGTTTCTATGTAAATATCCCGCGTCAATTCATAATGACTTTGCCATCCTGATTCAGGTAACAAATCCAACGCCACATTTAAGCACCTACTAGCTACTTCATAGGCGGTTGCAGCTTTAGCCTTTCTCCCTGCTATCAAGTTCAAAGTAGCTAATTTTTCTTTTTCTTGAGGAGAAACAATAAATTTCCGTCCTATATTTACCTGATTGACAATATCGAAAATATTTTCTTCAAGGTTTTCACTAGACGTATTTTTCCACAGCAATTGACCGATTTTTAGGTGAGTTGCTTTTTTGTCTGATTCTGGAATTAAAGAGTAAGCTGCCTGTTGTACTCTGTCGTGTAAAAACTTGTACCCGACTCGCGACTTATCAAACAACAACTCACTTTTATCTTCTGGTTGAAATAATAAAGCTATTTTATAATCATTACTCAGAGGCAAAATTAAACCTGCTTGCAAAGCTGACCACAAGTATTCCGTAGTATCGCGAGAAGGTTTCTCATTGACAATCGCCAAAACATCCAAATTAAATCGGTTGCCAATACAAGCCGCTAATCTCATAACTCGCTGGGTATTCTCTGGCAATTTACGAATATTCCTAGCTACCAGTTCGACTACGTTGAAGTCTGTAATACCTAAGCTTTGAATCTTCTCAATGCTCCACTGCCACTGATTTAATTCAAAATTAAAAGTTAATGAATTTTCGGAGGCTAAAGTTTTAAATAGCTGCGTTAAAAAAAATGGATTTCCTTGAGTTTTATTATATAATAATTCAGACAACTCAAAAATGCGGTTGCCCCTGATAGCCACCTCACTCAAAGTATCGCCGACTAACTCACTGACATGACTAATATCTAAGGGTTGCAAAACAATATTATTTATGGCAGATCCAGCTTTCTCAATCTTTTCTAAAGTTTGAATGGTAGGATGAACTGGACTCACCTCATTATCTCGATAGGCTCCAATCATTAATAGGTAATGGCTATCCGAGTCTGTCATTAACTGTTCGATTAAATTTAGAGAAGCTAAATCTGCCCATTGTAAGTCATCAAGAAACAAGGCGAGGGGATGCGCGGATTGAGCAAAAACGTGAATGAATTGCTGAAATATACGATTGAAAAGGTTTTGAGTTTCTGTAGACCCTAATTGAGAAACTTCAGGTTGTTTGCCAATAATCAGTTCCACTTCTGGAATAACGTCAATAATAATCTGCCCATTTTCGCCTAAAGCTACAAGCAGTTTCTCTTTCCAAACAGCAATTTCTTCAGAATTTTGTGTCAATAGCTGCCGAATAAGTTCTTGAAAAGCTTGAGTAATAGCGGCATAGGGAATGTCTCGCTTAAATTGATCGAACTTACCGCTAATAAAATATCCCCTTTGCCGGATAATTGGTTTGTGAATTTCCTGAATTACGCAAGTTTTGCCAATACCAGAATAACCAGAAACCAACATCATCTCGGTTTGCCCTAAACTGACCCGATCAAAGGCTTGTAAGAGAGTTTCTACTTCCGCTTCCCGTCCATAGAGTTTTTGCGGAATTAGGAATTGTCCGGTTTTATCTACTCTACCCGGAATAAAGTCTTCAATTGTTCCTGTTGTTTGCAGTTGCGTCAAACATTCTTCTAAATCAGCTTTTAATCCCAAGGAACTTTGATATCTATCTTCAGCATTTTTAGCCAGCAATTTTGTGACAATATTCGCCAGGGTTAGCGGTAATTCTGGATTGAGTTGGTGAAGTGGGATGGGGTTTTTCGCGATGTGGCAATGTATCAATTCCATTGCATCTACTGAATCGAAAGGCAATTGACCCGTCAACATCTCGTAGAACGTGACACCCAAGGAATAAAAGTCACTACGATAGTCAAGGGTGCGGTTCATTCTCCCAGTTTGTTCTGGGGACATATAGGCAAGTGTGCCTTCAATATAGTTGGGATTCATTGGGCTTTGGGTTTCTTTTTCCAAGCTGGTGGCAATGCTGAAGTCAATTATTTTTATTTGCCTAGTTTGGGGATTTATAATAATGTTTTGCGGCTTAATATCTTTATGAATCACTTGATTTTGATGCAGTTTAGCTAAGATTCCTGCTATTTGAATAGCAATATTTAAGAATTGCTTTAAGTCAAGTTTTTCTGCATTAACAAAGCTTTTTAACGACTGAGATTCAAAGTATTCTAAAACCAGAACTAAACTATGTTCGTAATTTGTTAATTCAATTGGTTTAATAATTCCTTCTATCTTTAAACTTTGGAGGATATTGTATTCATGTCGGAGGCGGGCGATTTCTTCTAGGGTGGGATATTCAGATCTAAGAGTTTTGATAATGACGGGAGTATTATCTGAGGATCGTTCGGCTTGATAAATAACGGTTTTTAAGCCTTCATAAATGGGTTGAAAAAGTTGGTAGCCTTTGATTTTTAGCATAATTTTAGCTGTTCAATTTTTTGATAATCAGACTGTAGAGAGTAAAAACAGCACCCATATAAGGAATCAACGTAGCACAAACTTCTACAGAAGTTGTGTTATCTATAATACACATATTTGACATGGGGTGTGAAAGCCTAGTGCTAGAGAGGATAAATTTGTTGAGAAAAATATATAAATATTATAAGTATTTGAAATATAAAAGACAATCGCGACTGTTAACCATCGCTCTCGTCTTTTGGAGCATTTACCCTACTGAGCGGTGTATCCACCGTCAATCACCATGTTATGCCCCGTAACGAACGAAGCTTTATCAGAACACAACCATACCACCGCATCGGCAATTTCTTCTGGTTTGCCAAGCCGCCCTATAGGATGCTTCGATTGAATATCCGCCAATAATGGCGTGGGTATATCATTTACCATTGGAGTGCTAATCACCCCAGGACTGATTGCATTGATGCGGATGCCAGAAGCTGCATACTCGATCGCTGCGGATTGGGTCAAGGCAATCACTCCCCCTTTACTAGCTGAATAGATAGAAACACCAGGATTACCAATAATGGCAGACATTGATGCCATATTTACAATCACACCTCCCCTCTGTTGAAGCATAATAGGAATCTGATACTTGAGCGAAAGCCAAATTCCCTTGAGGTTGGCGTTAATTGTACGATCCCAATCCTCTTCTGATAACTCAAAAAGCTGCCCCATAACAAAAGTTCCAGCATTGTTACAAGCATAGTCTAAACGACCATAAATTTCTACGGTTTTGTCAACCAATGATTCTAGTTCAGTAGCCCTAGATACATCAGTCTTGATGAAAATGGCATCACCACCTCTTTCGCAAATTTCATGGACTGTTTGTTCCCCTTCCGCAACTCGGCGACCAGCAATTACTACATTCGCGCCTGCACGGGCAAATGCCAATGCTGTTGCTTTACCTATACCAGAAGATCCTCCAGTAACCAACGCAACTTTGCCATCGAATTCTCTTGAGTAGAACATCATTGAACTCCTTATTTTTGATGAATTAAAATGTGGCTGTGTGGGGAGTAAAAATAAAGTTTTTTATTGATTACTCCCCCGACAAGCAAAGAATTTCCACAAAATATTACTTATTCAAATGGTAAATTCTTTACCTTAGAACGTGATTAAACCATTACTGCTGCCGGAACATTAATGAAGCGAAGCTTGGCGATGGAGTTGGCATGGGGCCTAATGCAACCTTACCCCAGCGTATAACCATTGCGGCAGCATTACCTACAAACCCATGAGCGTAAACAAGAACCAAATCACCCTCGTGAATTTTTTCTAGCTTTGCTGCATGATGCAAGGCAACTACAACCGAAGCTGTAGAAATATTAGTGTAGTGAGGGTAAATATTGATTGTTTTTGTGGGATCAATACCTAACTCTTCTACGCAGAAATCAACGTACCATGCTGTGGCAGCATAAAAAATAAAGAAATCGATTTGCTTCAAAGTCACGTCAGCATTTTCTAAGGCACTATTACAGCACTTACGAAAGTATTTCGTGAATAATTCTGGCATTTTTTTACCAGCTTCTTTGTTTGCCCGAACCATGAATACTGGTTGACCTTGAAAGTCAGTTGTGAGGTCTGCAGAAACAGCCCCACACGATTCTTTAGTGTTGGTAATTTCTGCACCAATAAGTCCTTGATTTGCTTCCAACTCACCAACCAAAAAAGCACCCGCTCCATCACCAGAGAAGATAGAAAAAGCTTCCCCCTTACAAAAGCGAGAGTATGTACATGAAGCTACGACCAAAATATTTTTGTATCGCCCAGATGCCACTCGCAAACAAGCATCTTCAAGAGCAAAAAGTGAACCAGCACAGCTTGAATCGAGATTGAAAGCCGGACATTCTAGGTTTAATTCCTTTGCTAAGTAAGCTGCGTTTCCGGGAATAATATTATGATGTGGAAACATTGAGGAAACAATCATTAAATCAACATCCTTAATATTCAGATTTGCTGATTGAATAGCTTGTAAAGCTGCATTATGTTCAAGAGTTAATGAAGTCTCATCACCACTAATCATCCGGCGCTCAATACTACCTCGGAAAGGATCGGATACGTATGGGAGCATCGTCTTTGTCCAGGCATTCATTTCACCACCTTCTAGAGGTGTAAAAGCCTTGGAAAAACTTGCTTGTTTTGTTGTGTCTAATAGTTCTGGATAGTTTTCTAAGAAGTAATCGTTTCTAATAACTTCTTTTGGAAAGCTAACAGCTATTGATCGAATACCTACTGATTGAGACATGACAATGTAACTCGTTATGAAATTGTAAACTTTTGGGCAATTAAGAGTAGGGTGTCTAACCGCGACAGGTTAAAAATTCGCAGAGCATAACTCAAGGTAAGACACCCTAAAGAGTTGGAAACCTGACTAGGATAGGATAGGAGCTTAACTATGCGCCTCGCGCAAAACCCGCCTCAAAACCTTACCCGTCGAATTCTTGGGCAACGAATCAACAAACCGGACAAGGTGAGGAACCTTATAAGCAGCTATCTGCTTAGAGCAGAAAGAAATCACATCCTCTGGCGCGACAACTTGCCCATGATTCAGGACAATATTCGCCAAAATGTTCTCGCCTTTCACTCTGTCAGGAACGCCACAGATAGCCACTTCAGCCACTGCTGGATGTTGAGAAATTACCCGCTCCAATTCACTTGGATAAACCTTAAATCCAGAAACATTAATCATGTCCTTCAAGCGGTCAACAATGTAGAAATAGCCCTCTTCATCCATCCAGCCCAAATCTCCAGTATGAAACCAACCATTTGACATAACTTCGGCAGTTTCAGCAGGACGGTTCCAATAGCTGGACATCACATTAGGGCCGCGAATAATAATCTCACCAACATCTCTAACATTAACTTCTGAACCTTCACTATCGACCACCTTCATTTCCACATTATCAATTGGCATCCCAATAGAACCAGGCTTATATTTCAAGTAATGGTTGTAACAAGAAAAAGGCGAAGTTTCCGTCAAACCGTACCCTTCATGAATCACCAGACCATACTGTTCTTGCCACTGCTCTACAACTTCCAAAGGCATTCTGGCAGCAGCGCTAAAATAATAGCGTACTGAGTTAAAGTTGCATTCATCCGGCGAAATTTCTAACAGCTTGGCAAAGGCTGTCGGCACTCCAAAAAACATGGTAATCCGCTCCGCAGCCGTTACCTTCAAAACTTCTGCTGGATAAAACCTGCCCTGCAAAATGATAGTCGCACAAGCATTCAATCCCGCATTCAGAATAAAATTCTGACCGAAACAGTGGAACAAAGGTAAATACAAAAGTAATCTATCTTCAGCCCTCATACCGCAGCAGTGCTTGACAGAGTGCATATTTGAAGTCACATTCCCATGAGAAAGCGCAGCTCCTTTAGGAAAACCAGTCGTCCCAGATGTATAGATAATTGCAGCGGGTTCTGTGGGTTCCATTTCCATAGCTTTAGCTTCTGCTGAAGCATTTGCTAGCAGTTGTAACAAACTGACTTCTTTACAGCTTAAACTCAGCTTACTTCCAGAAGTATGAGAAGAGTGGCTAACAACTACACTCGGCGGCTTAATAACTCCATCTTCAGCAATCAAAATGTATTGAAGGTAAGCTAAATCATCATCAGGCACTTGCCTTCGCAATGATTCTGTGGCAATTACTATCTTAGCAGTGCAGTCATTTAGAATAAACCGAACTTCATCACTTTTGAGCATTGCATTGATCGAAACTGCAACAGCTCCGATTTTTAAGATGCCCAGATAAGAGATGACAAATTCTGGAATATTAGGCAGGAAGAGAGCAACGCAATCTCCCCGTTTAATCCCCAATCCTTGCAAACCATTAGCAGCACAATTTGCCAATTGATTTAGCTGCTTGTAACTAAAAGATTTACCTTCAAAAATTAAAGCCGTTTTCTGAGGAAAAAATCTACACCCTCTTTCGATATGCTCTGCAATGTTCATCCCTGTTTTATCCTCGGTAAAATTGCTGCCAAACAATAGGTTTTGTGTTCATGATTTGGATGCACTGGTGGACTGTCGCTAAGGCAAATAGAAAACCACTACCTAAAGCTTTTGAGCGCTCTTTTTTTTCTGAGGAAACATCCCCCGTGCAACCAGGATGAATTGCTTGATAAAATTGTTGCCAATCCCTCGGTTCAAGTTGATATATTTTGACGCACTGGCGAACAGTATCCGTCAAAAAGTGTTGCTGATTTGAGAATCTCTCTGCTTTTTTACTCGGGTAAATATCTAGCTGAAAAGCAGTTTCAGAGATGTTAGCTGAAATATTGTGAGTAACCATTTTTGTGCCTTTCTAGTAATGTCCAACAATCCTTTGCAGCCGCAAAATTGGGACTGCTTGTGTAAGGGACAAGCAGCTCTTAACAAGTTAAATTTTTAACTCATCTTTTACGCCGTTTTGCAGGCTATTATTAGCTACAAATGACCTATTTACACAGAAAACTAGAGGAAAAAGGGAACGAAATAATGTAAATCTTTGGCAAAATTTCTTCCCCTTTCCTTTCTGCTTCCTACTTCAAACTTGATAAAATCTGGTTCACAGCTTGTACAATTCGTCCTTCCTGTGCAATGTCAGCAGCAATCATGGCAATGTGTATATCTAAAGATTGCTCGTTGTCATTCCAGATGTAAGATTTATCAACATTCGGGTGCTGTCCCACAACTTCGCGCACAGCCTCATATAGCGGTAAGCTAAGTGGCGACAAACACTCTCGCGCGTCATAGTGACCGGCTACTTGATGGGTTCGCAAGTCAACAGCTTGGACGGCAAACATTAGGGAAATTGCCATATATTGCTGGAACAATTCAATTGAGCGACGAGCTAAATTAGCTGAAGCGAATCCTTGGCTATTGATATTCTGATTGAATTGTTCTGCGTGAGTGGGAAAGCGGTCAGCAATTGAGTTTCCGTAAAAAGTCAACAGCGGCATAATGGAATTTCCAGCTATTTGCAGACCTTTTAATCCCATGTTGACCTTACGGCTCGTGTTGCCAACCAGAGAAGGCGACAAACCATTATTAAATTCAGGTGCAGCTAACAGCGCAATTTGTACATCCAAATGCTTAGCCAGCAGACCTAAAAGATAGCGCAAACGATCCATTCCCACACCAACATACTGTCCCAGAAAATTGCCCCCGTGATAACTAGCTTGATTCTCGGTATCGATTAAGGGGTTGTCAGTAACAGAGTTAATTTCAACTTCAATCTGCTGAGTAATTTCTGCGATTCCATCCACAATCGGCCCCATGTACTGAGGCAAACAACGCAGCGAATAACGGTCTTGTATCGGATGATGGCCGCGAGACTCGTGGGAACCATCTAACTCATCTCGATTCAAGCAGGAACCTGCGAGGAGTTCGACCATTTGGGAAGCAGCCCACACTTGACCAAAATGTGGTTTGAGCTTGTGAATGAAGGGGTGGAATGATTGATTGGTTCCGCCTAATCCTTGGATTGTCAAGGCATGAGTACCCATTGCCAAGGCAAGTATTACTTGCGAATCCCGGACGCAGTTGGCAGCAATGCCGGTCATTACAGATGTACCATTGGTCATTGCTAGCCCTTCTTTGGGGCGCAAATCTATTCTTGGTAAATCTAATATTTCTAGCGCTTGAATGGCTGACATTTCTCTGCCCTTAAAATCAACAGTGAAACTGTCATCTAGACCTATTAATGCGCCCGTGATGTGCGCTAGGGGAACTAAATCACCGGAAGCACCGATGGAACCCAATTCACAAACGTGAGGCGTGACTCCTGCATTTAGAAATGTGATCATCCGCTCAATTAACTCTAGCCGAATTCCTGAAGCGCCCTGGAGGTGGGAGTTAATTCGCAAGAGCATGGCGGCGCGGACGCAAGCTGTGGGCAGCTTTGGCCCTGCACCAGCTTTGAGAAACCAAATCAAATTGTTTTGTAAACTCGCGGCTTCTTCGGGTGCAATCTCTGTATTGGCCATCCCACCAAAGCCAGTTGTAACTCCGTAAATCGGCTTTCCCGACTCGACAGCATTTGCAATGTAGTCGCAGGATGCTTGCACTCGTTCAGCAATATCGCTTTCATCATTCAACCGAACTCTGGTTCCACAACGGGCAACCCTGGTAACTTCTTCTACACTCAGCCGTCGATTCCCTACAGTTACGTTACTCAAATTAGGCTCAGGCCATTTGGGTAATTTTAGAGCAATCGGCTCTGTTAAGTTCCTTGACACTTCTTAGACCCTAAATTTATAGATAGATGCCACTCAAATGTGACTCTAGTCACAGCACACTCGAAACCGGGATGTTACTTTGAATTAAATGACAGAGAAATATGACTGGATACCATAATCTGCCATTCGTATTCAAATCTTGCCTTTCGTTTCGTAAAACAAGCCGCAGCCATTAGACATCACCGATGATGAATCTACAAGCCTTATTGCGTTAAGGCTGGAAGCTTAAATTCGGTTGGTGTCTATTGTCCTCAGGGCAAAATAAAACTGCGCCGACACTACATTATGCGGGCAGAGTTATAATTAATTGAGTTATTAAAGCTGTTAGGCTGTTACTGGGGCTATTGACCGATAACTTCAGGACAATACCACCGCTAAAGGCTAATCATAGATTTTTTTCACAAAACGTTACAATGATTTCCGAAATTTTTAGGATAACTATTGAACGCTACGGGATATCTGGAAAACAGTTATCCAAGTTTTCAGGCGTTAGTGAGAATCATATTTCTGAGTTTCGGCGGGACAAGACAGGCATCTCTACGGAGGTGCTGTGGAAATTAATCGAGGCAATGGACGAGATTAAGCCGGGAGCCCGCGTTTACTTCTGTAATCGGCTGACGGGGAGAGAGGGATGTGGCAACAGCAGCCAGATGTTAGTGCCAAAGCAACTAGAGTCTTTGTTAGATATGCAGATATTGGTTGATGGACTCTCTGACGACAGTTTGGCCTTGCTACTGATGGTGGTAGCAGCGCGGATTAAAAATGGTGTTTCCTCTCATGCGAAGGGTTTGGAGCTAATTGGCTAATAATTTTACCGCTCGTTTGTACGGGCAAGAATCCACAGCTCTTGACCCATTCTTGAACCATTGCTGAACACAAATCAAGAGAGATTACGCTGATTTCACTAATTTTTTATCACCTCTCACAATCAGTGAAATCCTTTGAAATTTCAATAATTACAAAAGAGCGGACAGTCTCCCTTAAGCAACTTTAAAAGAAGCTAAGTGTGACGGTTCACAACAAAAGTCAAAATCATAGATAAAATCAACGCTCTAGCCAACAAACTTCTGTTTTCATAATTCTAGTATCCCATTTTACCAAATTCAAATATGGCTTCGATACCACCTCGTCAGCATCAGTTGGCGTGCCCTGACTGATGCCCTCTAAACAGTATAAACCTATTCAAAAATTGCTATTTCTTCTCCTTGCTATTGTATTTGCTTTAGTAAGTATGTAATGGTAGTTGCCAGAATAATTTATTTTGTCGGATTCAAAAGGATTAGGGGCAAGGTCGAACAATGCCCCATTACGGCATGATGGTTGCTATCCTCGATCAGTCCACCAGCAAAAAAGAACGCGACTCGCTCGACCGTTTGATTCGCTCCTCGGTCAAAGGTCGGATTCAAGTCGCTGACGAACTCTCCACCGTCTCGTAACCAGAAAGCTGGTTGAGAACTCGACACTCTACAAAAGCTTTCCGTTGGGAATGTTTAAACAAGTCACCGATACAACTCTCTAGGGATAGCTTTTTGTATAATGCACTGTTGACACAGGCTTAGCATTCGCAACTTCACCAACATCATGACAGATAGCATTCAGCATCTCATCGAGCCGCACATTCAAGATTTGGGTGGATTCCAAGCCCGCCGCTTGCTTCCCTCAGACGTTCTAACTCTGGTTGGCCCGTTCATCTTTTTTGACCATCTCGGCCCTGCGGTGTTTCCACCAGGTAAGGGTGTCGATGTCAGGCCGCACCCACACATCAACTTAGCAACCGTCACCTACTTGTTTGAAGGAGTTTTGCTGCACCGCGATAGTGTCGGCAGCGTTCAAGAAATCCGCCCCGGCGCGGTGAATTGGATGACGGCAGGGCGAGGCATTGTTCACTCGGAACGCACCCCGGACGACGAGCGCAGCAAAGAAGCCATCCTGCACGGCATCCAAACCTGGATAGCGCTTCCCGACGAATACGAAGAAACCGAACCTTGGTTTCGGCACCATCCGGCAACCGAGCTACCCGCTTGGGAGGATGCAGGAGTTTCGTTCGCCCTGATTGCGGGTGAGGCTTGCGGTCGCATTTCCCCAGTTGAAATATTTTCACCCATGATTTATCTGGACGTGCAACTGACGAATAAAACAGAGTTTACCTTACCGGGCAATTACAGCGAACAGGCGGTTTACAGCGTTACAGAGGGGCTTCTAATCAATGGAGTGCCTTTAGCACAGCATCGGTTGGCAGTTCTAACTTCAGGGACTAAAGTAAACATCTCTGCATCAGGCAAGGCTCGCTGTATTGTGATTGGCGGTGAACCTGTGGGCGATCGGCATAAATGGTGGAATTTTGTTTCGAGCAGGCACTCGCGCATCGAACAAGCCAAACTCGATTGGAAAGAAGGAAGGTTTGGTCAGGTTCCTCAAGAGACAGAGTTTATTCCGCTGCCAGAAGAAATGCCAAATCAACCGGAACAGCCGTTGTAAATAGCCCCAGCCATCTATTGATGAACTGTTTTTTTGATTCAGAATCTGGTCTTTTCTCTATTCGAGGCAGCAAACACTTACATTCGCTATTCGCGAATATAGAATGAAGTAAAGTGAGCGATCGCCAAAAGAGATGTTAAAACCCCAAGATAGGGCT
>NZ_JADEWT010000072.1 GCF_015207505.1 Tychonema sp. LEGE 06208 | reverse complement strand
TCCCCATTCCCCATTCCCCCTTTCCTGTTTGGCCAATTCCCAATATATGTGATAGGCTCCAGATAACTCAATAGACAGCAACCAAAAGGGGTCTATTGCAATCACCCAAAAATTCACTTTAGGGAACATCAATGAAAATCAAAAATCTGGTTATTTCGGGCATTTCCTTGCTCCTCGGTACTGCAATTATAGGAAGTGCGATCGCTCAAGAACTGACCGAAAGCCAAAAAACGGTTGTTTGTCGCTTAAAAACAGAATTTGACCAGCGCTCTAGCAACGGTCAAAAATTAGTATTTGTGCCATTGTTCGGCCAAGTTCGCAAGCAAGTTTTGTCTCCGTTTAGAGCCACGCTGCATCCCGATACTGAGTATACTTTTGTTGCGACTTGCGACGGAAATTGCCAGGATTTAAACCTAACTCTCAGGGATGCGAACGGTCTAGAAATCGGTTCGAGTCAAAAGACAGGGGAACTGGCGTCAATCTCTTTTACTCCGCCATCCCAAGGCGAATATCAAATCACCGCTAAGCCTGGAGAATGCACGACTGCAGAGGGTTGCAGTTTCGGCATGGGAATCTTCGTTCCTGCCTCTGCTAGCGTACCTAATGCTTCAAAAATTCCTGCTCAAATAGCACAATTTAAACTTTGTCAGTAGAGGAACAGCGATAAGTTGTGGGTTGCGAGGGGAGTGGAGTGTTCGATCGCGAATTTAACTGCTAACTTGCAACTTATAACTCGGTTTTTATCTAGCCCAGTATCGGATCGATCGGGTACTGGTACAGATTTGAGATTGAAAAATTGGGGAATTGAGGAATTTTAGATTAATCGATCAATTCCTCAGTCACTTGAGAACCGCTATAGTTGCTAAACCATAACTGCTGCAAACTGTCAAGCCGATCGAGCTGTGGAACCCTGCAAAGGCCCCATAGCTGCCGAATTCCGGTTGAAAGTCATAACTTTATTTACCCTCACGCAGGCATCAATTAGAATATAGATAGTGCCTGTGAGGGTGACGAGTAAATTCCCCATGTCTTTAACCTTAGCCTTGAAAAATCAACTGCAAAACGCTCCTCAAATAGGGTTGAAAAATCTGTTTGGCCGCTTGGGTATCAGGCAGAAAATCGGCTGCGGATACGCCTTGGTCATTGGTATTGCGATTTTGGGTGCTGTGGCGGGACGGGGAGTAGAATCCTATCACAAACAGCAAGTTAGAGAAAAACTGGCGATCGACCGAGATAAAGCCGAAATCCTAACTAATCTTAATAATACGGTGCAGGAAGTCAGAATTCACCAGAAAGAGCTGGCGAGTCTGGTGAACAAACCGGAAATTTTCGATCGCCAGCGATCGGAATTCCTCGCCCGCGTTGCTCAGATGAGCGGCATCCTGGAACAACTGCAAACCATGCAGCCGACCAAAAATCCTGAGATTGCCAAAGACTACCAACTGCTGCAACAGTTCGCTAGAGTCAACGGCAAGACGGTAGAATCATATTTTCAACAAGTACAAAAATTGTTGGCGACTGCGAAAGTATCAGCTTTGAATCCGCAGCAGCGGCAGGCTTTCGGGCGGAACTTGAACAATTTTGTGGATGGCGAAACCGCTTTGAAACTCGCACAGTTTTCCGAGGATTCAGCCAAACTCGCTGACACTTTTGGCAATAAAGCAGACGAGGCGTTTAGAACTTACGAGAAAGCAGAAAAACTCGGAACCCTTATTCTCGTAGTTTCTCTGTTCCTATCGGCGGCGATCGCAGCGATACTTGCAGCATACACCAGCAGGGCGATCGCCCGCCCCTTAGAAGCCACTACCCTGATCGCTCAGCGAGTGACAGAAGAATCGAACTTTGACTTGCAAGTACCAGTTACCACTTCCGACGAAGTGGGAATGCTAGCAACTTCGCTCAACGAACTGATCCAAAGAGTAGCGGAATACACAGAAGACTTGCACGAAGCAAAAGTAGCAGCCGAAGCTGCCAACCGCTCAAAAAGTGCATTTCTAGCCAACATGAGCCACGAACTCCGCACCCCCCTCAACGCCATCATCAACTACAGCGAAATGCTGCAAGAAGATGCTCAAGATTCCGGTTCTGAAGACTTTCTCCCAGACTTAGAAAAAATTCAAACCGCAGGCAAACATTTGCTCGACATGATCAGCGACATCCTCGACATTTCCAAAATAGAAGCCGGCCACGTCACGCTTTATTTGGAAAACTTCGACGTAGCGACAATGATTGAAGAAGTGATGACTACGGCTCAACCGCTAGTAGAGAAAAAAGGCAATGCTTTAGCGCTGAAAACCCAAGGCGAACTCGGCACAATGTACGCCGACCAACCTAAAGTGCGGCAAATTCTCCTAAACTTGCTCAGCAACGCTGCCAAATTTACTGAAAAAGGGGTTATTACTATCGAGGTCGAAAGAATTAAGAATGGAAAAGTTAAACAGACGAAAAGAAAGAAAAATAAAGATTTTAACTCTGGTTCAAACTACAGTTCTCAAGTTTTGATTTTTCGAGTCAGAGATACAGGCATTGGCATGACCAATGAGCAATTAGAGCAGATATTCAAGCCTTTTACTCAAGCTGATGCTTCGACTACTAAGAAGTATGGAGGCACGGGTTTGGGATTGACAATTAGCCAGCGCTTGTGTCAAATTCTGGGTGGCGAAATTAGCGTTGAAAGCGAGGACGGGAAAGGCTCAACTTTTATTGTCAGTCTCCCGGAACGGGTGGTGATGCAGGCTTGAATTCAGTTGGCAGTTGGCAGTTGGTAGTTGGCAGTTGGCAGTTGGTAGTTGGCAGTTGGCAGTAGTCATTAGTCATTAGTCATTAGTCATTAGTCATTAGTTGGGAGTCAGTTGGCAGTAGTTGAAAGTCATATAGCGGTTATCACAAAAGTGAGCTATGCCCTATGCCCTATGCCCGGTTTGGCCTATGCCCAATGCCCGGTTTGGCCTATGCCCGGTTTGGCCTATGCCCTATGCCTCATCTTTCTGAGAAAGGCTATATGATGTCCGCTCAATTACTGATAATCCCTTTTTTGTCAATCAGGAAGCAGAAAAATAATCATTTTGAGAGCTAATTTTTCTGCTGAATAAGGTGCAGAGAACAGACTGATAGCACGTACAGGAATCCTCACTGATATTCTTGCTTAACACTTCGATTATTTTCTGAATATCGATGCAATTAGTCGCTAAGTCCGGGCGCGTTTATGTTGATTGTCGGTGAACATGAAAGATTGTTGGTGAAGCGAGCTTTTACCAATAAAGCGTATTCCAAGTTTATGAAGTATACCCCAGAAACCTGGTTTTTTTTTACAGATCTCGCATTACTGATTCTGTTCTGTGATATCAATTCCGGTTGCACTCATACATGATGTCAACTGTTAGCAGTCAACAGTCAACAGTGAATTTACTATTCCGATGAAGAGAGAATTTGATAGGAAACCCGGTTTCTCGCTCTGTACATCTACATGGAATATGCTGTATTATTGTGGTTAATTTCTTAAACCTGATATTACTTCTATTCTGATTAATTAATCATTGCTCGACTTGATTGGATATTTCCGATAATTTAACTGGAAGCTGAAACACAGGGCGGAAATACCTATCTACAGATAGGGGAACACCGATCCGATCGCCCTCCGCAACTCCCTACAATGATAATTGTACGGGCGATCGAGTATTTGCCTCTACAGTATCGCTTTTTAATGCAGGGAATTAAAATTTATGCAACCGAATAATCCAAACCAATTTACCGAAAAAGCCTGGGAAGCCATCGCCCGCACTCCAGAAATCGTCAAAGCAGCTCAGCAGCAACAGCTAGAAAGCGAACATTTGATGAAAGCGTTGCTGGAACAAGAATCGGGACTGGCTAGCAGTTTATTTAATAAAGCTGGAGTGACCATCGCCAAATTGCGCGATCGCACTGATGAGTTTATCAGCCGCGGGCCCAAAATCTCGGGAACTGGCGGCAACGTCTATCTCGGTCGTTCTCTCGACACCCTGCTAGACCGCGCTGAAGCTTATCGCAAAGAGTACGGCGATGAATTTATCTCGATCGAGCATTTGATCCTAGGTTACGTTAAGGACGATCGCTTCGGCAAAAATCTCCTGCAAGAATTTAAACTAGACGAAGCCAAGCTCAAAAATATCATTACCCAAGTCCGGGGGAACAACAAAGTGACAGACCAAAATCCAGAAGGCAAATACGAAGCGCTGGAAAAATACGGCCGAGATTTGACAGAAGCCGCGCGTCAAGGCAAACTCGATCCGGTCATCGGAAGAGATGACGAGATTCGCCGCACGATTCAAATATTGAGCCGCCGCACCAAAAATAACCCCGTACTGATTGGGGAACCGGGAGTTGGTAAAACTGCGATCGCCGAAGGACTCGCCCAGCGAATTATCACCGGAGATGTGCCCCAATCTCTCAAAGACCGACAATTAATTAGCTTAGATATGGGCGCGTTAATTGCCGGTGCAAAATTCCGGGGAGAATTTGAAGAACGCTTGAAAGCCGTGCTCAAAGAAGTTATGGACAGCAACGGTAAAGTCATCCTATTTATCGATGAAATTCACACCGTTGTCGGGGCCGGCGCGACTCAAGGCTCGATGGATGCCGGCAACTTGCTCAAACCCATGTTAGCGAGGGGAGAATTGCGCTGTATCGGTGCTACAACTCTCGACGAATACCGCAAATATCTCGAAAAAGATGCGGCCTTAGAACGCCGTTTTCAACAAGTTTATGTTGACCAGCCGACAGTAGAAGATACTATTTCAATTCTGCGAGGCTTGAAGGAACGGTATGAAGTTCACCACGGCGTGAAAATTTCTGACAGCGCGCTAGTGGCGGCGGCTACTTTGTCTACTCGATATATTAGCGATCGCTTCCTTCCCGACAAAGCCATTGACTTAGTGGACGAAGCAGCCGCTAAACTTAAAATGGAGATTACTTCCAAGCCGGAAGAATTAGACGAAATCGACCGCCGGATTTTGCAGCTAGAAATGGAAAGGCTGTCGCTGCAAAAAGAAAGCAACGCAGCTTCGATCGAACGCTTGGAAAGACTGGAAAAAGACTTAGGCAATCTCAAGGAACAGCAAAGCGGTTTGAACGCCCAATGGCAATCAGAAAAAGGTGTCATCGGTAGCATTCAAACAATCAAAGAACAGATGGACAAGGTGAATATTGAAATTCAACAAGCTGAATTAAAATATGACCTGAACCGCGCTGCTGAGTTGAAATATAGCAAGTTAACCGAGTTGCAAAAACAATTGCAAGAAGCCGAAGCTCAACTGACAGCAACTCAAACCACTGGTAAAACTTTACTCAGGGAAGAAGTCACGGAATCTGACATTGCTGAGATTATTTCTAAGTGGACGGGAATCCCGATTAGCAAGTTAGTTGAATCGGAAATGCAGAAACTTTTGTACTTGGAAGATGAACTGCACAAACGGGTAATCGGACAGGATGAAGCGGTGACGGCGGTTGCAGATGCAATTCAACGATCGCGCGCGGGTTTAGCCGATCCGAACCGTCCGGTTGCTAGTTTTATATTCCTCGGCCCCACGGGTGTAGGTAAAACCGAGTTGGCGAAAGCATTAGCATCTTATCTCTTTGATACCGAAGAGGCGATCGTCCGCATTGATATGTCGGAATACATGGAGAAACACGCGGTTTCGCGGTTAATCGGTGCGCCTCCGGGATACGTTGGCTACGATGAAGGCGGACAATTAACTGAGGCTGTGCGCCGCCGTCCTTACTCCGTGATTCTATTTGATGAAATTGAGAAAGCGCACCCGGATGTCTTCAATATCATGTTGCAAATTCTGGATGACGGCCGCGTTACCGATGCTCAAGGTCACACGGTAGACTTTAAGAATTCTGTGATTATTATGACATCTAATGTCGGCTCTCAATACATCTTGGATGTGGCGGGAGATAACGAAGAAATGCGGAGTCGGGTGATGGAGGCGATGCGGGGAACTTTCCGCCCGGAATTCTTGAACCGGATTGATGAGATGATTATTTTCCACGGTTTGAGTAAGGTGGAATTGCGGCAGATTGTGCTGTTGCAAGTCAAGCGTTTGGAAAAACGTTTAGCCGATCGCAAAATGTCTCTGAAATTGTCGGAATCGGCGATCGACTTCTTGGCAGAAATCGGCTACGATCCTGTGTACGGTGCGCGGCCGCTGAAACGAGGAATTCAACGCGAGTTGGAAACGCAAATGGCGAAGGGTATTTTGCGGGGAGATTTTGTTGATGGCGATACAATTTTTGTGGATATCGAGAATGAAAGGCTGGCGTTTAAGCGGCTGCCTGCCCAGTTGGTAACTGCGAAATAATTGGAGTTGTGGCAAAGTCTAAGAAACCGGGTTATCGGATGATTTAGCTTGGGTGGCGAGATATCTCGCCACTCAACCCGGTTTCGGGGAATTTTGAAAAATCTTAAAAACCGGGTTTCTCTAACAGTTGTAGCCTGTGCAAAGTGTACCTTATTTTTAGGTGTACTGTTTTTTTATCGATCGCGGTAGGCGATGGAAAACCCGGTTTTTCCCTGAATTTCTCCCTGCTAAATCCTACCTCTCATAATTCCGATGCTACCGGATTTGATATTACTGGACTCCCATTCCGAACTGTCGAACCTAATGATTGGAAATTAACGGGACAGCATAGAATTTTTATCCAGCAACTAAAGCAGGAGTTTCTGTTGAAATAATTTGCTCGAAACTGTCAAAAATTTCAAAGAGTTGGTCGAGTTGAGTAATTTCAAATATTAGCCTGACAGTGGCTGAAACGTTGCAGATGACGAGGCGGCATCCCCGGTGGCGGGCGGCGTTGAGTCCCCCGACTAGGGCGCACAAGCCGGAACTGTCGATAAAATCTACGTCGCCCATGTCAATTACCCAGAGTTGGTGGCGATCGGGCAAAATCTCGGCTAGCTGTTGCTGGAGGACATTCCCAGCTTGGGAGTCGAGGCAATTTTGAGGTTGGAGGATGATGTGTTGGTTGAAGTTGGGAAATTTCATAGCAGTTATCCTCGGATTGTCAAGTATCAATAAGTGAGTTCGGTTGCTGCCAAAGTTGAGATCATCAGGGAATTTCAGCTAAGGTTTAAGGATTGGACGATCGCCCGACTGTGATAAATTTAGGAGGAAAACTGGCTGGCGATCGGCATCCGGCAACCGCAACAATCCTGATTAATCTATAATGCCCTAAAGGCTAGTTTTTTGTTGGGCGGCCGATCGCGAGTTTTGTGTGTTCTTCATCACAACGAAAGATTGCACTATTGGCGGAATCGAGCCAATATATAAAAGTATTGAGCTTTGCAAAAGTTTACGAAGGCAGTATCGAAATGTCTTTTGAGTTTTTATCGTTAGAGACTATTCAGGAATTTGCGCGAGATTACGGCTACTGGGCTGTATTTCTGGGAATTTTGCTGGAAAATCTGGGAGTTCCTCTTCCAGGCGAGACAATTACAATTGCTGGCGGTTTTTTAGCCGGCAGCGGAGAACTCAATTACTGGTTTGTGCTCGGAAGCGCGATCGCCGGTGCGACTCTCGGCGGAAATTTCGGATATGCGATCGGCAGATACGGCGGCTGGCCGCTGCTGCTGAAGCTAGGACAATTTTTCCGCTTTCGGGAAGAACAACTGTTTGACCTAAAAGAACAGTTTAGCAAAAATGCAGCTAAAGCCGTATTTTTAGGCCGTTTCATCGCACTGCTGCGGATTTTTGCCAGCCCCCTAGCGGGCATCGCCGAAATGCCTTTTTGGAAATTTTCGCTGTTCAATATTCTGGGTGCAGCAAGCTGGGCATCTGTCATGGTAAGTTTGTCATATTTCCTAGGACAAGTAGTGTCTTTAGAAAAGTTGGTAGCTTGGGCGGCTCAATTTGCTGTATTTGCTTTGCTGTTAGCAGTTGCTTGGATTGTAATTCCTATTTGGTTAGAGTCGCGGACTTTGGACAAGACTAAGTAGAGACGCAACATTGTTGTGTCATCAACTCCGATACCACCAAAATAAGGACAAAACAACGTTGTTTTGTCCTTATTTTTTGTATTGCTAAGACTCTCAGAAACCGGGTTTTTAACAACTCTGGGTACAGCACCGAATTTTCGCAAAAACCCCGCTTTCTCATCACCCGTAAGACTCTCAGAAACCGGGTCTTTGACAACTCTGGGTACAGCGCCGAATTCTTGCAAAAAACCCGGTTTCTAACACCTAATACGGTTATAATTTCGAGTACGCTCGCACGAGGATGTACTATGACGGCATTAACTGAAATTTGCGAAGAAGTAATTGATTCTTCAGTCCCGGAAGGCGGAAATTGCTTGTATAGATGCGGTTTCAATCGCCGACTCTTAGCTGCTGCGATCTTGAAATAAGGTGCGCGGGGCGCACCCTACCTAAGAATTTCTAGCCTCTATTCTTCTCCGACCAAATGCGTGTGGGCAGTCCCCAAACATAGACAAATCCTTCGGCTGCTTTGTGGTCGAATTCGTCCTCTGCGCCGTAGGTTGCTAAGTCGAAACTGTACAGCGAATTTTCTGATTTGCGACCGACGATTGTGGCATTTCCCTTGAATAGTTTGAGCCTCACTGTTCCAGTTACTCGCTTTTGCGTGTCCTGAATGAATGCGTCTAAAGCGGTTTTTAAAGGGTTGTACCAAAGACCGTTGTAAATCATTTGGCTGTAGGTTTCTTCGATACCGCGCTTGTATCGCGTCACATCTCCTGTCAGAGTTAAGCTTTCTAAATCTCGGTGCGCGTGCATTAACACTAAAATCGCTGGTGTTTCATAAATCTCTCGCGATTTAATCCCCACTAAGCGGTTTTCTATCATGTCGATGCGCCCGACTCCGTGATTTCCAACTGTTTCGTTGAGTTGGGTAATTAAGGCGACTGGTGATAATTCTTTGCCGTTTAAACTGACAGGATTTCCGCACTCGAAACCGATTTCTATGTATTCCGGTGTGTTGGGAGTTTGCTCGATCGCCTTTGTCATCAAAAACACCTCTTCTGGCGGTTCCGCCCAAGGATCTTCGAGGATGCCGGCTTCGATCGCCATTCCTAACAAATTGCGATCGATACTGTAAGGCGAAGACTTCTTCACCGGCGACGGAATCCCGCATTTCTCGCCGTAGGCAATGGTTTCCTCCCGGCTCATTTTCCACTCCCTGGCGGGTGCTAAAATCTTAATCTTAGGATTCAACGCGCCGATCGACACATCAAACCGCACCTGATCGTTTCCCTTACCAGTACAACCGTGGGCGATCGCATCTGCACCGTATTTTTCGGCAGCTTCTACTAACAATTTAGCAATCAGCGGGCGGGCTAACGCCGTAGAAAGCGGATACTGATTTTCGTAAAGCGCGTTAGCTTGAATCGCTGGAAACGCATAATCTTTGATAAATTCCTCGGTAGCATCAATTACCAGAGATTCCGAAGCACCCGATGCTAAAGCTTTTTTGCGGATTGGTTCTAATTCGTCTCCCTGTCCCAAATCCGCCGCCAGAGTAATTACCTCTTCGACTCCCCACTCCTTCATCAGATAAGGAATGCAGACAGAGGTATCGACTCCGCCGGAATATGCTAGCACAACTTTTTTAGCGCGACTCATTGCTATTTACATCCTGAATTTAAGTTAATACGGTTGGGTTAAGACTGTTGATTGTTCAGAGATCCCTTGCAGCATCCCCCTTAAGAAGGCCGACTTCGATCAATTTCTTGTCCCACCCCCTACTCCCCTTTTTTAAGGGGGTGCCAGGGCGATCTGGCTTAACCCAACCGTATTGGAATTTAACCGACTTTTCATTATGCACCTAATTCAGATTAATTCTTGTCAGAAATAGTACAGATTTATATATGCTTTTTTTGCTACACTTGGCGATTTCCTGGGAAAGTTGCTGCGAAAAATCTGCTACCGTGGGATACGGTAACTGTGGCGATGGGGAAGATCCGTGTTTTTTAGTGTTGTGATTCCGACGTACAATCGTAAATTGATTTTGGCAAAATGTCTACTGGCTCTGGAAAATCAGCAGTTCGATCGCAGCGTGACAGATTATGAGGTGATTGTAGTCGATGATGGTTCGACGGACGGGACGATCGAGTGGTTGGCCGCAAATGCCGATTTGTTGCCGCACGTGCGATCGATCTGTCAATCTCACCAAGGCCCCGCCGCCGCCCGGAATTTGGGCGTGGAAGATGCTAAGGGCGATACGATTATTTTTATTGACAGCGATTTAGTCGTCACGGAGCATTTTTTGCAAGCACACGCAGATGCTTTGATACAAGCATACAAGGATACTGATGCGGTTTTTACTTATGGCAGCGTGATTAATACTTGCAATTTCGACAATCCCACCTCCGAACCTTACAAAATAACAGATTTTTCAGCCGCTTACTTTGCTACGGGAAATGTGGCGATCGCCCGCCACTGGCTGCTAGAAGCGGGACTATTTGACAATCGTTTTCAATTGTACGGATGGGAAGATTTAGAATTGGGCGTCAGGTTAAAAAATTTAGGTTTAAAATTGATTAAATGTCCGGCTGCTGTCGGCTATCACTGGCATCCAGCTTTTAATTTAGAGCAAATACCAGGCATGATTGACCGAGAAATTCAGCGCGGGAGAATGGGAGTTTTGTTTTATCAAAAACACCCTAGTTGGAACGTGCGGCTGATGATTCAAATGACTGTTCTGCACCAAATACTGTGGGGAGTTTTATCTTTGGGCGGGATGCTGAACGAGCGCACAATGAAACCTTTTTTGCAGTTGCTGATTGACCGAGGTCAGTCGCAGTTAGCTTTGGAAATTGCTCGAATTTTTCTCAATTGGTATAATGTGAAAGCCGTCTATGCAGCTTACGGTGAATTGTCGGCTCATAGCAAGATATAGCCTTTCTGTGCTCTGGTATGAGGTACTATCTGGGATAGGGCATAGGGCCTAGGGGATAGGGCCTAGGGCATATCTCACCACGCTTGAGAACCGCCATATCATAAATTATCCCGATCGCCTAAACAAAAAATCGGGGGTTAGTTTCACCGAAATTTAGAGCGTATAATAGCAGAATTCAAAAACCCGCCCCCATCGCAAATACGGTTCAACCTGTTCCTTTATTATGGTGGATAGATGGGGGCAGTTTATTAATATTTAAGATGTGAATTAAAGATAGTTGGTGAAGTGATATCATGTCGGTCGATTGACAACAATAAGATTGGTTGGTAGTGCGGAATACGAGTCCGCACTAGGAACGGTTTTTGTTATGCTAATCCATCGCACGCGATCTGAATTCCTACGGGTAAAATCTTCAGATTGGTAGATATTGTCAGAGCTTGTCAGGGCTGGTGTAGTTGCTGTGTAGAGTAAGTAAATCTACCTAAAAAATACAAATAGAGCATCTCAAGGAATGCAGTAAGTATTTTTTATAGTAATCTCGCCATCGCTACACCCAAACAGAAGTCCGAACAACCCGATAAATACAGGCAAAACACTGCTTGCTTAAAACACTGTCAAGATTTTACTTTTAATCAAAGTTGCCGAATTTAGCAGTGATTTGAGGATTATCGGCTGTGAAAATCGATCGGTTAGGATAACTTTGTCCGCAAAAGGTTTAAAATTTACAATATTTTTGATACAATTATTACAAATATCAGGGCTAAGCTATTTGGGCGATCGATCTAACAGTTCCACCGCCTCAAACGCAAACAAGGCTGAGAGTCAGATTTATGCTCGTATAGCTGATAAAAGCAGAGGATACAGTCGCTCATTGACCAGGCCAAAAACGGATGCAAGCTTCCCCAGGGCTGTCGGGAGCAGCCCAAAATTTTAGACTACCGTTCAACCTCCCAGATTCATCCGTCCTTGTCAATCTAAAATCCTTCGACTGAGCGTTAGCCGAAGTCTAAAATCTCAAATCTAACATCGAATGACCGCCAGCGATCGAAAAACAAGATGCGGAGCTGATTAAAATTTGCATTGCTCAAATCCGCATCCTAAAGCAACATTTACGAAAGACTCTTGCGGCAAGCTAATAATTTTATTACCAAAATATTAGATAGTTTGCTGAATTTTAAAATTAATTTTCAAATAATAAATTGAGGGTAGGTTGTGAAAAAGCTTGATAATCAATACGCACAAACACCAACACAGGCATCAGAAACCGACAGCTTAAAACAAAACATTTTAATCGTTGATGACCACCCAGAAAGCTTGCGTCTTTTATCTCAATTTTTGTCTAAGCAGGGATATAAAGTGCGGCCGACACGGGATGGTAAATTCGCTCTCCAGTTTGCTCGCTCGACTCCACCGGATTTGATTTTACTCGACATCATGATGCCCGGTATGGATGGCTATCAAGTTTGCGAACAGCTAAAAGCTTGCGCTAAAACCAAAAATATTCCTGTGATTTTTATCAGTGCCTTAAATGAAGTTTTTGATAAAGTCAAAGCTTTTTCGCTTGGTGCTGCAGACTACATTACTAAACCGTTTCAAACAGAAGAAGTGGTTAGCCGCATCCAAAATCAACTGCTGCTCAGTCGTCTTTCCAAGCAAATTGTAGAACAAAATGCGCGCCTGCAAGCAGAAATAGAAGAACGCAAGCGGGTGGAAGCAGAACTGCGAGAAAGTCAGCACTGGCTGTCAGCAATAATTAAAATGAATCCTAATGTTTTGTACATTTATGATGTGATTGAACACCGGATTTTATATCTTAATCGCGAACTGTATAGGGATCTTGGCTATTCCATCACAGAAATACAACAAATGGGAGCAGCATTTCTGCCTAACTTAATCCACCCTGATGATTTGGGAGCTTTCTCAGAACACATGAGCCGGATTGAGGCAGCAAAAGACGGTGAAAGCTTTGAGATTGAGTACCGAATTCAACACAAAAACGGTGAATATCGCTGGTTTTTTAGCCTGGATACCGTGTTTACCAGAACAACGGATGGCCAACCTTGGAAAATTCTGGGAAGTGCTACTGAAATTAGCGATCGCAAACAAGCAGAACTCGAACTAAAAACAGCTTTAGCTGCTTTGGAAAGGCAAATCAAGCAAAGATTTCTGCTAGAAACAATTACTCTAGAAATTCGCTATAGCTTAAAGCAGGAGCGAGTGTTTCAAACAGCAGCAGCCCAAATATGTCGAGTTTTTAATGCCGATAGTTGCTTGATTCACACCTACACAGAAGATCCAAGTCCCCGCCTTCCTTGTGTCGCTCATTACACAAGATTTGAATCAAAATCTCTGGTAAATTTAGAAATTCCTGTGGAGGGGAACGATCACGTTCAGCTTGTATTGTCCCAAGACAAAGTTGTAGTTTGTGATGATGTTTTTGCTGAACCGCTACTAGAAAATGTCAGAGGTTTGTGCGAGGAAATAGGTGTGAAATCGATAATAGCCGTGCGGACTTCTTACCAGGGAAAACCCAACGGAATGATGTGCTTGCACCAGTACGATCGCCGCCAGTGGACGCAAGATGATATCGGATTATTGAAAACTGTGGCGGCACAAATGGGAATTGCGATCGCCCAAGCCAATCTTCTCGAACAAGACGAACAGCAGCGACTGAAACTCCAACAAAGCGAAGCTAGTCTAGCAGCAGCCCAGAAAATTGCCCGTATCGGCAGTTGGGAATTTGATATTATAGCAAATAAGATTACTTGGTCAGAAGAAGTATTCCGCATTTTTGGTCTTGACTCAACTGCATCTGAACCGACATACGTCCAACTTTTACGGATGTATCATCCCGACGACAGAGACTTGTTCAAAGAAACTGTCAGCCTCGCTATTTCGCAAGGAAGTTCCTACAAAAAAGAATTGCGGATTTTGCATTCTAGCGGTCAAATTAGATACGTGGAAGCAAGGGGAACATCTGTTTTTACCGAAACCGGAGAAGTAATCAAACTGTTGGGAACAGTCATGGATATCACCGATCGCAAACAAGCAGAAGCAGCCTTGCAACTTAGCGAAGAACGTTTTTATCTGGCATTTGAAGGCAGTGCGATGGGGTTGTGGGATTGGAATCTTGTGACGGGAGAAGTCTATTTTAATTCGCGCTGGAAGACGATGTTGGGATATGAAGCAGACGAGATAGAAAATAAGTTCACATCTTGGGAGCAACTGTTACATCCAGAGGATTTACCCCAGGCTCTAGCAGCACTAGAAACTCACTTTCAATGCAAAAGTTCGATGTACGAAGTGGAATTGCGGATGTTGACAAAATCCGGCGATTGGAAGTGGATTTTGGCTCAAGGAACGGTGATGGAACGGGATGATGGGGGAAATCCTTTGCGGATGACTGGCACCCATATCGATATTAGCGATCGCAAACAAGCAGAAGTAGATTTGCAATTTAGCGAACAGCGAGAACGAGAAAAAGCTCAACAGTTAGCACAAACTCTGGAACACTTAAAAAACGCTCAATCCCATCTCATTCAAGCGGAAAAAATGTCAAGTATAGGACAAATGGTAGCGGGAGTAGCCCACGAAATTAACAACCCGATCAGCTTCATTTACGGCAATATTATTCCTGCCCGACAGTACGCCCGCGAGTTGGTAAAGTTGATCGAGATATACCAGCAGCACTATCCTGAACCAGTTCCAGAAATTGCGGCAGAATTGGTAGAAGTAGATGTAGATTTTATAGCTGAAGATTTTCCGAGAATCATGGCTTCAATGCAGGGAGGTGCTAACCGAATTAAGCAGATTGTGGTTTCTTTAAGAAATTTTTCGAGACTCGATGAAAAAGATATCAAATTAACAGACATTCATGAAGGAATAGAGAGCACGTTGGTGATTTTACAGCACCGATTGCAGTCACATTCAAAAGGTCGGGAAATTGAAGTTGTTAAAAATTACGGCAAACTACCAAAAATCGAGTGTTATCCGGCGCAATTAAACCAGGTATTTATGAATTTGCTGTTGAATGCGATCGATGCTGTGGAAGAGTCGTTAGTCATCAGTCATTCGTCCTTAGCAAACAATATTTCAACAGTTACAAATGATGCTGGACAAATGTTTGAGCAAAATCCTCAGATTCGCATTAGCACTGAAATAAATAGGGACAATCAAGTTGTTGTGCGGATTGCTGACAGCGGGCCCGGTATCCCTGCAGAGGTGCAGTCAAGGATGTTTGACCCGTTTTTCACTACAAAGCCGATCGGCAGCGGTACTGGTTTGGGGTTGTCGATTAGTTACCAAATTGTCCAAGACACCCACGGCGGTAAGTTGCAGTGTCATTCAGAGGTTGGGCGGGGAACAGAATTTGCGATCGAACTGCCGATTTTGCAAAAAGTAAAAACTAAAACAGGTTTGTAGTAAGGATTTTAGTCGCATAAATCAGCGGACTAAAGTCCGAACGATCAAACCTTTTGTTAAGGCTAATTGACGACAAATAACATCAAACCCTGACATTTGATTCGATATTTCATGGAAACCATCTGTGGTCTAATTGGATCTTATGTTAATCGTGATAGAATTAAAACCTAATTTTTATGCTGCTAGACGTTAAACTCTTCCTCTTGGGAATGAATTTAACAGTTGATTTCATGCATATTATCTCAACTCGCGTCTGTAGCATCTACTACATTTTAACTGAATTATGACTGATTCAATACGCTTTCTGATGTGCGCTCCCGACCACTACGATGTCGATTATGTAATTAACCCTTGGATGGAGGGAAACGTCCACAAATCATCGCGCGATCGCGCTGTGGAACAGTGGGAAAAACTCTACAGCGTCCTCAAAGACAACGCAATTGTAGACCTCGTACCGCCGGAAAAAGGCTGGCCGGATATGGTGTTCACCGCCAACGCAGGTTTGCTTTTGGGTAATACTTTCGTCCTCAGCCGTTTCTATCACAAAGAACGCCAAGGCGAAGAACCTTATTTCAAAGCATGGTTTGAAAGCAAAGGTTTCACCGTGCACGAACTCCCCAAAGATTTGCCCTTTGAAGGTGCTGGTGACGCTTTGCTCGATCGCGAAGGACGCTGGTTGTGGGCAGGATACGGCTTCCGTTCCGAACTCGACTCGCACCCGTTGCTAGCAAAATGGCTCAACATAGAAGTGCTTTCGCTGCGTCTTGTAGACGAACGTTTCTATCATTTAGATACCTGTTTTTGTCCCCTAACAGGTGGCTATTTGCTCTACTATCCAGCAGCATTTGACTCCTACTCCAACCGCTTAATTGAAATGCGAGTTGCGCCGGAAAAACGCATTGCCATTGAAGAAGCAGATGCCGCCAATTTTGCCTGCAATGCCGTCAATATTGACAAAACTGTGGTAATGAACAAGGTCAGCGAAGGCTTGAAAACGCGGATCGCTCAAGCAGGCTTCAAAGTCATTGAAACGCCGATGAGCGAATTTCTGAAAGCGGGCGGTGCTTGTAAGTGTTTGACGCTCAGGGTAACGGAACCGGTGCAAGAAGATCGATCGGCAAACGTGATGGTAGAAAGCCGTGCAATTCGCATGGAAGGCCACCTGCTCGATGCCGGTTTAATCAGCCGTGCTTTAGACTTAATTGTCGAAAACGGCGGCAGTTTCCAAGTGCTCAATTTCAATTTAGGAGAACAGCGCCAAAGCACATCATCCGCAGATGTGAAAGTCTCGGCTCCTTCCCACGAAGTGATGGAAGAAATCATGGGATTGCTGATCGACTTGGGTGCAGTGCCGCCACCGCAAGAGATTTGCGACGCTATTTTAGAAGATGTCGTCCAAGATGGTGTCGGCCCGGATGACTTTTATGTTACTACAATTTATCCCACGGAAGTGCGGATAAACGGTCAGTGGGTGAAAGCACGAAATCAGCGGATGGATGGTGCAGTTGCGATTACTGAAACCGCAGAAGGCCCGGTGGCTACGTGCAAATTATTGCGCGATTTAAAAGTAGGTGAAAAAGTCGTTGTTGATGTGGTCGGCATCCGCACTATCCGCAAAACAGAATCGCGGGAACAGCGCAATGCTCAAGAATTTAGCTTTATGTCCGGTAGCGTTTCTAGCGAGCGCCGGGTAGAGTTGGTAGTGGAACAAGTAGCGTGGGAATTGCGCCAAATTCGCGATCGCGGTGGCAAAGTGGTAGTGACGGCGGGGCCTGTTGTGATCCACACTGGCGGCGGCGAACATTTAGCGCATTTGATTCGCGAAGGTTACGTGCAAGCATTGTTGGGTGGAAATGCGATCGCAGTTCACGACATGGAACAATCGAGCATGGGAACTTCCTTGGGAGTTGACATGAAACGCGGCGTTGCTGTGCGCGGCGGACACCGACACCACTTGAAAATGATTAACACCACGCGGCGTTATGGAAGTATTGCTAAAGTCGTTGAAGCAGGCGTAATTACCAGCGGTGTGATGTACGAATGCGTGAAGCACAATATACCGTTTTCCCTAGCAGGTTCGATCCGCGATGACGGGCCGCTTCCCGACACGCAAATGGATATGGTTAAGGCTCAAGAAGAGTATACTGAGCTGTTACGGGGCGCGGATATGGTGTTAATGCTGTCGTCTATGCTGCACTCGATCGGTGTGGGAAATATGACACCGGCGGGTGTGAAGATGGTCTGTGTGGACATTAATCCGGCTGTGGTGACGAAATTGAGCGATCGCGGGTCGATCGAATCTACGGGAGTTGTCACCGATGTGGGATTGTTCCTGAGTTTGTTGGTGAATCAATTGGATAAGTTGACCAGCCGCCATCAAGTAACTCAATCTGCGTAGATGTAGCGAGTAGGGTGTGTTTTGAAACCTGGAGATCCCCCCTAACCCCCCTTAATAAGGGGGGGACCCGAAGCACTCAAAGTCAACCCCTACTCCCCTTTTTAAGGGGGATTTAGGGGGATCGAGACTAGGCTACAACCCTGATTTAGAGGTAGTTTTAGCCTGTTTGTTGACACCAATGGCGGGCAATGCCAACCTTACGAAATTTCTATAAATATTGAGGAAAAAATCAATGGTAGCAGTCATCGCTGCTGTATCCGCTGAAGTTCTTGCTGAACGTTTTTGAGGCGATTCATCATGTATTCAAAGTTTTCTCTATCTCCTTGAGCATTATACAGGTTCGCTGCTGTTTGCCAGTCGGTTACTGTTGCTCTAATATCTTTTAAGTTAAGACGAACAGTACCCCGAATGCGGTAAGCATCAGCATAATTCGGTCGAATGCGGATGGCATTATTGCAGTCTACAAGTGCAGCAACATAGTCTTCGATCAGAAGTCGTGCCAAACATCGGCTTTGGTGCGCTTCTGCAAAATTAGGATTGAGTTTGATAGCTTGGGTGTAGGCTTCAATTGCTCCTTTATAGTCTTTGTTATTAAAAAAATCGTCACCCCTTGTATAGAAGTCTGTCGAACTCGATTGAGATATAATAACTACGGGAGCATAGCTAGACGCAGCATTAGGGATTATACTTATTGTGAGTGGAATTGCCACGAGGGTGATAGCTTGGTATAGAAAATTCATGATTAAATTGATTGGTGTACGCAAGTGTATTGAGAGCCTTTTTAAGCTTTTGCTCGTTTCCTTTCGGGCGAGTTATTAAATAAAGATCATAGATGATTTTAGCTATCCTTAGTCGCTTGAGTCCCAATCCTCAATTTTAACTTCCAGTCCACTCATAAAACTTACTCCTAACGAACTTTTGACAATGGATTCGTTGATAGCAACTGATTGACCAGGCTGTAAAGTTTGATTAATTATCACCGGCTTCGTGTAGAGAATTGTATTGCCTTTAGCGATCTGAAGATTTGGGATACCAATCTTGATGGGTCTACTGCTGCGGTTTGTGATGTTACCTTTAATATTAGCGATATTTTCCCATCCTTTTCTTAAATCTGATGATAATCTTAAGTTAGCAATCAAGGGGTTCTGATTTCGTTCTATTGCTTTTATCGCCTCGTCTATCCGTCCTCTTTCACATACTGGCTCAAGGGATATGTGGTTGCCCGTTTTGGGATCTGTCCAGAAACAGCCCGGATGCTCTTGGGCGATCGCACCGCTGTAACCCAAAGGCAAAAACGGAATTACGACAGCAGAAAGGGAAGTCGCCACACGCAGAAGTTTAAGTCTGGCCATAACACTTGGTTCCTTGAGCTTTTCTAGTTTATTGAGTGCTCAGCCTACAGCTTTTTTCTTAGAACCGATCGGCGTCAGCGCTTTGAGAATTCTCTCGAATAGCCTTTTGCTTACAGCTACCGCTTTATGTCAAGCTCATCTTTATCACTCCTCCACATACTATAGCGATCGCCCCTAAGCTGAAAAGCGGGAAAAGACGGATCTTTCTAACCTTTCAGTTATAAGTCGGAAAAAGACGGATAGACGCGGTTAAAGTCGGATATAATAATCGAAGTTTCTCACAGCCTTGATAATGGATATTCGCGAGGTACTCGAATTTGTAGATCAAGTTGTCTACGATAAGACAGGTAAACACCTCAATGATTTACAGCGTGGAATTATCGAGGGAACTCTGAATCGACTAAAGTATGCTGAGATTGCCGATAGTTATCGTCTTTCGGAAGGTCACGTTAAGGATAGAGGTTACGAGCTTTTGCAAATGTTATCAGATGTGTTTGATGAACCCGTTGACAAACACAATCTTAAATCGGTCTTAGAACGGAAAGGAAATCTCAATATTAGTTTTGGCGATAACAACATTATGGGTTATATCAATATTTGCTCCGATCGCCCCACTCCTACCCCAAATAAAAGCCAGCCTGCGACTCCTGACTTTCAGCGAGACCAGTATCAAGCCAAAATTGAAATGGTTGCTAAGTTACGGCAATTCGGCTTGAAAGACGAGCAAATAGCAGAGTTGCTGGGGCTAACTTTGGAGGAAGTTAAGCAGGTAGACTCGGAGGAGTAAAAGTAGGGTGCGCCTCGGCGCACTTTACAGGGGCAGTAATGTACTGCGTTACTGGCTGGTTGATATTTTTGCTCGTTACCAGGAAGAGCCTGGTAATGCAGGTGCGGAGGAAGAGCCTCCTTTGAGGAAGGCAACTTACAGGAGAGAGGACTGTAGGAGGTGTTGAAGTTATTAAGTTTTCAATCCTAACATAATTGCACGCTGTTGATTTAGCCATCTTTTGCTTCAACACCAAATAAATCTTTCAGCCGTTTTCTCACCCACTCTACAGGATTTTCATCATCATCTTCTTCCGATGCTTCTACCAACTGCATCTCTCGCAACAGTTGCTGTCTCTGGCTTAACTCTTCTTTGTGCTTGACTATCTCCTCAATAATCTGTTCGTATAAATCCGGTCTTTCAGTTAAAACTTTCTGGAAACCTTCCTTATTGATGCCAAACAAAATAGTTTCTTCCAAAGCTCTCACCGAAGCAGTTCTGGGGATTCCCAACATCAAAGAAAGTTCCCCCAAAAACTGACCGACACTGAGATAATTCAGGTGTTTGTCAATAGCTTCCACAAAAACTTCCACCGAACCTGAAAGAATCAAATAAAAAGCATCTCCCGGATCGTTTTCGTGAAATAAAAATTCTTGTGGTTGCAGCCGTTGGCGGTATCCCACTTCAATCAATTGCCGCAATTCTAAATCCGTCAGATGTTCAAAATATTCTACCTTTCGCAGCAAAGAGGTAAGGGACAATTGCGTTTTGACTTCTTCTCCTACCGCAACCGGGGATTTTCGATCGTTTTTAGGGAAACTTTCAGCGGTGGAGATTGCTGTTTTATTTGGATCGAACAGCGACAATAAAACTTCGGGATTTCGCAAATACAAGTCTCGGTTATTGAAAGGAAAGTCAATTCCCTGCTGGCGAAAATTGTACTGAATGGCAAAATTCAAAGAACTTTTAATAAATTCTCTTTCTACGGGTTTGTCTGTCCAAACTAAAAGCTCAAATTTAAAACTATCCTCGCCAAACTCAACAAACAATACTTTCGGAGTCGGTTCGTACAAAACTCCCGCTTCCGCGTAAGCAATATTTAATAGAGTTTCTGTCACTAATAGCGGGTCGCTATTCTCGGCTACTTCTATGGATAGTCGCAGACAAAGTAACGAGCTTTCGTAACTCCAGTTAACAATTTTGTTGCTAATTATAGTGCTGTTTGGAACTATAACGCTGGAGTCATCAGTGGTTTGGACGATGGTCGAGCGAATCGTGATTTTTTTGACGATTCCCATCAATCCTTCTAATTCCACAAAGTCTCCGACTTTCACCGGTCTGTCTAAAAGCAGCGTTAAGCCGCTGACAAAATTAGTTGTTAAATCCTGGATTCCGAAGCCAATTCCGACTCCCAATCCCCCTGCAACGACTGCCAAAGAAGCAAGGTTAACGCCGATGCTTTGGATGGCGAATATCACTCCAAAAGCGACTATTAAGTATCGCAAAATTACGGCGATTGCTTCCCGGTTTCCCTCGTCAATTCCCAACTTAACTAGCAAGCGTTCTTTAAGGAAATTGGTAAAAGAGCGGGCTACGATCAGGATACCCATGAACAATACAATCAGTTCCACAAGTGACTGCATCGATACAGGATTATCACCTATTTTAAATAGGGTTGCTGTGAACAGTTGGGAGAGTTGTGTTAATAAGTCTTCTGGAATTTCGTTCAAGTTGACTTCAGGAAATGATCTTGTTTGTGTTTCCATTTTTAAGCCGTTGGCAGTAAGGAATAAAGTTGTTGGTTGACCGTCTGGCAATAAAATCTTGAACTCGTTATTACAAATTTTTGACCTATTTTCGTGGTAAAAGACTGCATTGGTGACATATATCTGTGGTTACTCAGACTAGGCAGTTATCCGTGTTACCAATTTCTAGGATATATTTGATTCCTAGGCCTGCGGTGTGCCACTTTTCCCAAATAGCCTAATTATATATTATTAATGCCAATCTCCATACTAACTTTAGTCAAGGTTAACTATCTGGGATTTTATCATAATGTTGGCTAATTTATTGTTGACTTTATGTTATAAAATTAAGCAGGGATTATGGAATGACTGTTTAAGGGGACAAGTTAAATATCCGAATATTATTATAATGAGTTGAACTGGTGGGATAAATATTGCTATTACTGTAACATTTGAGTCCGTCTTGTGTATATCTAAGAGTATCTCATTGAAAATTTAATGAATCTAGCTAAAATTGATAAGGTTCCAAGAATACTTGGCATTCTACCGACCTGGGGACAATCTATAACTTAATTGCATTTGTCAACCAGTAAAATTACGGAAAACACGGCTTATTCAGGAGTGGAAAATTGGCGATTTGGGGGTGGGTGGAAATAAATATGGTGCGAGACATGATGGCTCGATCGCCCAAATCTAAGTTTTCCACCAAAAACCTGAGTAAATGCTGAGCATAATTGCTGATTGACAAATGCTTCCCTAGCTTAGGTTGTCACCAATGTTCTACCGATAGGGTTGATTAGCAATAGAATTGATGAATAATAGAACTGCTTGGCGATACATCCGAAGAATTAACGGAAATAGTGTCACAAGGGGTACAATATATCCCCGATTGAAAACCTAATGGTCGCCCTACTGAAAGTTTTTTTCAGTACCTAAATTGGAGGCAACGAAAACCTTGCGATCGCCCGATTGGAAAGAAATTCTAGAATTATAGCTGAAATGCACGAGCCAACATGAGCAAATTCCCACCCGATAAAAACCAAGCGAAACAGCAAGAGGACACAACAGCACAGGCATTGCGACAGACTCACTTCGACGCTTTTTTTGCGGGAGCTAATGTCGGAATGATGATTTTAGACCACCAACTCCGCTATGTCCAAATTAACGAAGTTATGGCCCAGATAAATTGCGTTTGTGTGGCCGACCATATGGGCAGATCAGTGCGTGAAGTGCTGCCAGAATTGGCTCCGACTTTGGAACCAATTCTGCAAGGCATTCTGGATACGGGCCAGCCGATGCTTGACCTTGAATTAGTGGGTGAAACGCCGAAAGAACCGGGCATCCTGCGCTACTGGCAAGCATCTTACTATCCTTTGCTGGATGAAAATGGCAAGGTATTTGGTCTTGGTGGGATTGTGATTGAAGTTAGCGATGCCTACGGCGAGCTTCGCTTACGCAAGCGGGCAGAACAAAAGCAGGCACGACTGACGGCAATTTTGGAAGCAACTTCCGACTTAGTAGGAGTTACGGATGCGACTGGGCATAGCGTCTACCTCAACCAAGCCGGACAGGAAATGCTGGGGATGTCCCCAGAAGAAGCACGATCGCCATTTAGTATAGATTCTGTATTAGCTCCCTCGGCAAAAGCAAAGTTCCACAACGAAATAATTCCCACCGCCTTGCGAGAGGGTAGGTGGGCTGGTGAAATCCTATTTTTGTCACGGGATGGGGAAGAAATTCCAGTCTCCCAGGTTTTGATCGTTCACAAAACTGCAGCGGGCGAAGTCGAGTTTATTTCGACTGTTGCGCGGGATATTCGCGAACAACAAGCTGCCCTGCGCGATCGCAAAAAAGCAGAGGAAGAACGGCAATTGCTTGCTACCACAATTGAGAACAGCCGTGACTTTATTGGCGTTGCTTCAATGGATGGTCGGCCGATGCTGGTAAATCAAGCGGGCATGGATTTAATGGGACTGAGTAGTGTGGACGAAGCCAAAACCAAACACATTACCGACTTCTTCATGCCAGAAGATTTAGACTTTGTACAGCAGTATATCCTGCCTGTGCTGATGAAAGAGGGAAATTGGCGAAGTGATTTCCGGTTGAGACATTTCGTGACAGGTCAACCCATCGCGGTAGACTACACCCTATTTTTGGTCAATCATCCAGAGACTAATGAACCGATAGGAATTGCCACTATTACGCGGGATATTCGCGATCGCAAACAAGCGGAAGAAGCGTTGCGACATAAAGAAGCTCAGTATCGCAGTATTTTTGAGTCTGTGAACGATGGCATTATCATCACAGAACTAGAAACCGGAAACTTAGTCGCCATCAATCCGGCGCAAGCCAGAATCCACGGCTACACTTCTGAGGAGTTCGCTCAACTACCACCTGGAGGCTTCATACACCCAGATAGTTACCACCTATTTGTGGACTTCTTAGAAACTGTGAAGGCCGGTAAGCAGTTCTTCTGTCATGCCATTGATGTCCGCAAGGATAACAAGTGCATTGATGTGGAAGTTACAGCAAGCCCCTATTGGCAGGATGACAAGTTGTATGCGTTATCTGTGGTGCGAGACATTAGCGATCGCAAACAAGCCGAAGATGCGATCAAACAAAGCGAAGAACGCTATCGTTCGCTAATCGTTGCTACCTCCCAAATGGTCTGGATAACGGATGCTGAAGGAAGATGCCAGGATACACCGACTTTCAGAGCTTACACCGGACAAACCGAGGCTGAGGTGGTTGGTTTTGGCTGGTTAGATGCAATTCACCCGGACGATCGCGAACGAACAGTTCAGGTGTGGATGGAAGCAGTGCAAACGAAAAGCCTATTTGAGATAGAATATCAACTCCGCAGAGCCGATGGAAACTATCGTTATTTTCAAGCTAGAGCGGTGCCCATTCTGAATGAAGATGGCAGCATTCGGGAGTGGGTTGGCACTTGCAGCGATATCCACGATCGCAAACAAGCAGAATTCGTACTGTCAAAAGCCAAGGAAGCAGCAGAAGCTGCTAGTCGGGCTAAAAGTGAATTCCTTGCTAACATGAGCCACGAGTTGCGAACTCCCCTGAATGGCATCATGGGATACGCACAGATTCTTCAGCGTTCTAAAGTCTTGAAAGAAGAAGAGCGATCGCGCATTGATGTCATTTATCAGTGCGGTTCCCATTTACTGACCTTAATCAATGATATTCTCGATTTGTCGAAGATTGAAGCACAGAAAGTGGAACTCATGCCCACCGATTTTCATTTCCCAGCGTTCCTGCAAGGTGTCGCAGAAATGTGTCGTATCCGAGCTGAACTAAAGGGAATTCAGTTTAATTTTCCATCAAGCCCCGAACTCCCGATCGGTATTCGTGCGGATGAAAAACGCTTGCGACAAGTGTTAATTAATCTTTTGAGCAACGCTATTAAATTTACGGATGCGGGCACTGTTACTTTTATAGTCAGTTTTGCCACAGAAGCAAAAATTCGCTTTGAAATACGCGATACAGGTATCGGCATTGCCCAAGATCAACTCCAAGCTATCTTTCAGCCCTTCGAGCAGGTAGGCGATCGCAGACGGCAGACGGAAGGTACGGGATTGGGACTGGCAATTAGCAAAAGGATTGTAGAACTAATGGGCAGTACCATTGAGGTTCAAAGTGAGATGAATGTTGGCAGTATTTTCTGGTTCGATGTCAATCTGTCTCAAGCCGAGGAATGGGTAAAAACGTCTCAAATCGACCATCACGGGCAGATTATTGGCATCAAAGACCGCCAACCTAAAATTGTGGTGATCGATGACAAATGGGCTAACCGTTCGGTAATTAGCAATTTGCTCAGTCCGATCGGCTTTGAGGTGTCTGAAGCCAACGATGGGCAGGAAGGCTGGGAAAAAATTATAGAGTTGCAGCCAGATTTAATCGTTACCGACTTACTAATGCCCGAACTAGATGGCTACGAGCTCATTAAGCGGGTTCGAGAATCGGAAAACTTCAAAGACATCGTGATTATTGTCTCTTCTGCGAGCGTATTTGAAACCGATCAATACAGAAGTTTAGAAGCAGGAGGCAACACCTTTATTCCCAAACCTGTTCAAGCCACGGAACTACTACAAAAATTGCAACAGTATCTTGGTTTGGAATGGGTTTATGAAGCTAATGAAGAGCCACTGGCGAGATCCTCAGACACCAACGAGCTAATTGCCCCGCCTGCTACAAAAATGGAAATACTATACGAGCTGGCTATGCAAGGAAATTTCCTAGAAATAGTTAAGCAGGCGGCATTACTGGAAGAAATAGATCCCAAATACATTCCCTTTGCTAAAATATTGTATCAAATGGCAAAAGACTTTCAAGACGAAGAAATTTTAACATTTATTGAGTCCTACAAGTAAGGTTTATGAATTCAGAAATTCAAGCAAAGGGTACGATTCTTATAGTTGATGACAATTCAGCTAACTTGGGTGTCTTATCTGATGCCTTAAGCCAAGAAGGATTTGAAGTTCGGGTTGCAAAATCTGGCAAAATGGCACTAGAGCGAGTCAAATATGCTCTCCCCGATCTAATCTTGTTAGATGTCATGATGCCAGAGATTGATGGATTTGAAACCTGTCGTCGATTACAAGCTAATCCAGAAACTAAACAGATTCCCATTATATTTATGACGGCGCTCTCGGATACGGCCAATAAAGTTGAGGGGTTTAAGCTTGGGGCTGTAGATTATATTACCAAACCCTTCCAACAAGAGGAAGTATTAGCTCGCGTCAAGCTGCATTTAAAGCTTCATATTCTAGCTGACAAATTAGAGGAAAAAAATACGTTATTGGAGGAAAAAGTTGTAGAAATCAGCCAAGCCTATGATAATTTACAACAAATGCAACTTAAGTTAATCCAAAACGAGAAAATGTCCAGCTTAGGGCAAATGGCGGCTGGGATTGCTCATGAAATAAATAACCCGATAAATTTCATATCTGGCAATCTGGGTTATGCCCAAGAGTACGCTCATAACTTGCTAAAACTTATACATCTATATCAAGAAGATTATGTAAATTCCACCCCTCGGATTCAAGCAGCAATGGATGAAATAGAACTAGACTTTGTAGAGGAAGATTTTATCAAAGTTCTTAACTCAATCAACTTAGGAACGGAGCGCATCCAAGAGATTGTCAAGTCTATGCGAATCTTTTCTCGCCTAGATGAGGCAGAGGTGAAAGCAGTAAATATTCATGAAGGAATTGATAGTACACTCACTATCCTGCATCATCGTTTAAAAGCAAAACCAGAGCATCCTGAGATTGAACTAATAAAAAATTATGGTCAGCTTCCACCAGTAGAATGCCATGCCGGACAATTAAATCAAGTGTTCATGAATATTCTTGCCAATGCCATTGATGCTTTAAATGAATCTAATCAGCAGCGTTCGTTTTCAGAAATCAAACAACACCCGAACCGCATTCAGATTAGTACAAAAGTAATTGACGAGGAGTGGGTGGCGATTCATATTGGTGACAACGGTAGAGGAGTTTGCGAAAGTCTACAACCGAAACTATTTGACCCCTTTTTTACTACCAAACCGATCGGTAAGGGAACTGGATTGGGGTTATCTATCAGTTACCAAATTATCGTTGAAAAGCATGGGGGCAGATTGTACTGCCAACCTACAGAAGAAAAGGGAATAGAATTCGTTATTGAAATTCCTATTCGGCAGGAAGCTTGTCAAGCTGCTTAGTTTCTCGGTGCAATGTCTCTTTTGAACTTTGGTTAATTTCTCGCAGGTAGCGGGCACGACAGGGTGTTCCCGTGCAAACAAAGCCGGCTGGCATATTTTTAAAGACGCTGCTGCGAGCTCCAATTAAAGCGTTGGCACCGATTTCGACACCGGGACCAATGAAGCAGTCGGCGGCAATCCAAACGCCATTATTTATGATAACAGATGCTGTGATTAAGCCGAAAGCTGGGTCTTGGGAATCGTGGGTGCCGGTGCAAAGGTAACTTTTTTGAGAAATGACGCAGTGTTTGCCGATCGCAATTCGATCGAGACTGTACAATACAACATCGTCGCCGATCCAACTGCAATCGCCAATTTCTATTTTCCAAGGATAGGTAAAACGAGCCGTGGGGCGGATAATTACGCCAAAACCTATTTTCGCGCCAAATAACCGCAGCAAGCCGCTTCTGATGCCGTTAAAAGGGTGTGGAGTGAGGGGAAATGCGATCGCCTGTACGAACCACCAAATCAAAATTAGCCAACCAGGCCGGCCGCGATCGAACTTTGACTGGTTGTACAGTCGCAAATCAATTAAAGATTCACCTGTCAAAGTATTTGGGTGATTATCGCTAATTGGACTAGGGTTTATTTCAGGATTTGGGGAATTTGCGATCGGATTTTCCGGTTGTTGGTGCGGAGTTGGTATATTATAAGTCATTGATAGTTAATTTAATGTTTAATTAAAAATCTAGTTTAAGCTTAAGGACTGCTGCATGATATTTCCAGTTAGGGACAATTTACACTCTGAAAAGGCCAAGGATCTGGCACTGTGCGAAAATCAAACTCCCAGAATTGACAACAAAGTGCGACTTTTACAAATAGCTTTGGTACTGCTTAGCAGCTTTTTTGTAGCAGAGTTAATCGCTGCACTTAATTCTCATAGTTTGTCCCTATTAGCAGATGCGGGTCACGTTTTTTCAGATGTAGCAGCTTTAGCAATAACTTTGACAGCCACTTGGTACTCTTCAGTCAAACGCAAAAGTAAATCAGTAGATTGTGCGATCGCCCGATCGCCAATCCCGGAACGAGGAGAAATCATTGCCGCTGTAATTAATAGTATCAGTTTAGTGGCCGTCGCCCTGTGGATTGCAGCAGAGTCGATCGCCCGCTTGCAGTCTCCAACCTCCGAAGTAGAAGGACTCCCGATGTTAATTACCGCCACAGTCGGTTTAAGCATCAACTCGATCAATGCTTGTTGCTTGCATTCCTGCTGTCACGGCGACTTAAACCTCAAAAGCGCGTTTCTGCACGCCGTGGCCGACATATTTTCGTCGGTTGGAGTAATTTTAGCTGCGATCGCCGTGGCGTGGCTGCACTGGAATTGGGCGGACGGCTTGATTAGCTTGCTAGTCTCTGCATCAATTATTTTATTAACTCTACCATTGCTAATCGAAAGCATCCAATTGCTGATGGGAAAAGTCTCAGAAATATCCGCAAATCAACAGCCTTGCGATTGCGAAAAAATCAGCGCCGAAAAATTACTTTTCCCCTCACTAGAAGAACTTATTAAATAAAAGAATCTCTCTTTTATCCGTTTTTCAATCAGGAAATTATCTGCGCCTATAGCGGTTCGATCGCGTGGTGAGGATAGCCCTAGGCCCTATGCCCACCCTTCGACTTCGCTCGGGGGGCAAGATGCCCGGCGCGGGCCGGCGCGGGCCGGCGCGGGTCTATCCCGGATAGTACCTCATATGAGAGCTCGAAAGGCTATATCAATCAATCAAAGATTTAGGCAAAAAATCTCAAAATTACTCAAGCCAATCAGTGCCAACTTTACAAATACCGGCCAAATATTAAGGCGATTTAACTTCCGTTTCCTGACTTCTTATTACAGGCGCAGGTAAGGGAGGCTCAGATTCTGCCACATTCAACTGGCCGCCGCAGCAGCTCAATTCATAAAGTTTGGCATTAATTTGATATTCGTACTGACTCAATAACCTTGCATAAACATAGCCAGCTTTTCCATCCAAAAAGCCTAACTGAATAAAGTAAAATAAAATAAATCTCAGCATTGGTTTAAAAGGCAGCCTCACCCAAACTTTTTTGAGGAATCGCTTTCGCTGCACGGCATCTCCAAATAGGTTAGCGCCAATAGTGCCGCTGTCGCCGCGACCTGTAAGAATATTGTAATAAACGCGAGCTTCCCAATTAGAATAGCGGTTGTGACGCTCGATCCAGTGAAATAAATTGCGATAATCCTCGTGGATCATGTCATTTTTTAAGTAGCCGACTTGACCGGCTAAAATGACGTGTTCGTGAACTTCGTTGTCACCTGTATTGGGGACGGATTCGGTGCCGAGATTTTCGTAACGGCCTTTTTGATGCTTGAACAAACGCAAATTCCAGTCGGGATATCGGCCGCCGTAACGCAGCCATTGACCTAAAAAGAAGACTTTGCGGTTGAGGTAGTAGCCTTCAAAATTGGGGTCTTCGATCGCGCAGGCGATTTCGTCCCAAAGTTCCGGGGGAATGCGCTCGTCGCAATCGACAATTAAGACCCATTCGTTGCGAAAGGGCAGGTTGTCCAAAGACCAATTTTTCTTTTTGGGCCAGCGATTATTGAAGTAGAACTGCACTATTTTTGCACCGCTGCTGATGGCAATTTCTACCGTGCGATCGCTGCTTTGGGAATCAACCATGAAAACTTCGTCCGCCCTAGCAATGCTGGCCAGACACGCAGGTAGATTAAGTTCTTCGTCTTTTGCCGGAATGAGAACCGAAACCGGAATCTTGGATGAACTAGAGGTCATAATCGATTGCTTGAACCTGAATGCGGTGGAGTTGTTGTGGTTGAAGTGCGATCGGCCTGGTAGCGCCGACGACTCGATCGGCGAGGGATATTGCTTATAGCCTAAGGCCTGCTGGTCGATTTCGGTAGAAAAATCATGCCGCGGAGGGCTGCACTCAAATAACCGATTTGACCCCAGGCAAAAACGAAATTTTCAAAGCGCAGCGCCGGATCTCTAATGTATTTAAAAGACTTCCAGATACCCCTCAATATTCTTTCACCCCCCCGCCCAAGCTGAGCAATACCGGCTCGATCCGACAATTGTTCTCGATAACACTCGCTAATGCCTTGCCACCACCCGCGCTCTAGAAACCAAGCTTTGTTAAGCCTTTCTGGGGCGACATTGTGCAGCACTAGGGCAGACGGCAGATAAACAACTTGCCAACCTAACTCTAATGCTAATTCTGTGGCGCGCAATTCTTCGTTTGACAGCAACTTTTTACCGACTCTACCGAGTTTGACATCGAAGCCGCCAATTTGTTCGAGAAAAGCGCGCCGGATCGAGTAGTTGACACCCCTGGGAGTCAAACCGGCAGCAGTCACGTACTGGCAAGTATCGCCTAAATCGTATTCTCCTAAGTTTTGGGCCAATCCTGGTGACAGCCATGCGGGCGGGCTGATTCCGCAAGGCCACAGCAAGTTAACTTTGCCGCCGGCTACGGCTAGTTTTTGATTGCTTTGATAAGCGCTGTACAGTTCCCTGAGCCAATTTGGATCGGCAACAGCGTCGTCGTCGAGATAAGCTAATATTTCGCTGCCAGCTTGCTTAGCGCCGGTGTTCCGGGCGATTGACAGACCGATTTCGGGTTCCCAGACGTACTTGAGACGCCGATCGCCCAATCGGGCTTCTACTACCTCCCGCGTGCGCGAAGCGGAACTTTCGGGACTGGCATAATCGCTAGAGGCGTTATCCACTACTACTATTTCAAAGTTGTCGGGAAAATCCTGTACCAGCAAGCTGTCGATCGCCCCCGCTAAATAGGCCGCGCGATTGTGGGTGCAAATTATTGCTGATATCTGAGGACTATCTGACATAATTGAGAGATGAGGAAATATTGGGGTTCTCGATCGACTGACTCCGATTTTCTGCGATCGATGCTATTATCGCTTAAAAAGCATTTAACCGTTGGCAGTTTAAATCATAATGGGTAATTGGTAATGGGTAATTGCTAATTATGTTTAATCCTTTGTAAATAGCTGATTACAAATAAACACGCCGATCGGGATGGTCGGTTTTGCCTCGATAGACAGGATTGTATAGGAGTGATATTCAGCTCAACTCACTCCTACCAAATACTAGGTTTTTTTCGCTTGTCTAATGATGCGATCGATGACTAGCCTTCGACTTGCTTCGGCTTCGCCACCGGACAACTCGCTCTTCGGCTAAAATAACAGATAACAAATAACAAATAACAAATAACAAATAGCAAATAACAGATAACAAATGACTAACTTAGAACCAACGGCATTGAGACAATTAATTTTAGTAACTGGGCCGGGCCGAAGCGGCAAAAGTGAATGGGCTGAAACTCTGGCGGCAGGTTCGGGAAAACAAGTAATCTATGTGGCTACCGGCTTGGTTGATGAAGCGGATTTGGAGTGGATGAGCCGCCTCGAACAGCACCGAAATCGCCGTCAGGTTGATTGGGAAACTCTCGAAGTGCCGATCGAATTACCGGCAGTTGTGCGATCGGCTCAATCGTCAGAATGCTTGTTGATTGATTCCCTGGGAACTTGGACGGCGAATCTGTTGGAACAAGAAGCGACAGTTTGGGGCCAGATGCAGCAAGATTTGCTCGCCGGTTTGAAGTCAACAGCGGCCCATGTAATTTTGGTAGGAGAAGAAACCGGATGGGGAGTTGTGCCTGCTTATCCGGCGGGGCGGCTGTTTCGCGATCGCCTCGGCACTCTGGTGCGGCACATCGGGGCGATCGCCGATTCTGTTTATCTCGTCACCGGAGGTTACGCCTTGAATTTGAGCGCCTTGGGTACGCCGCTGCCGCCAGCCAAGAATTAACAGCCCCGAAGGGCGATCGACAAGGGAGAAAACATCTCGGTTTCCCGACATAAAATTTTAACTGAAAATCAGGTATAATTTTAACGAAGATTGAAAACTCAAGAGTCACATAAATTAGTCAAAAAACATACTCCCTAGGGCAAATAGCACAACAATTTGATATGAGGAATAGCCAAATCTTGAAACAATGTAAAAGATAAAATGTTTCTTGAGAAAGAGGGCTAATTTCAAATTTAAAGTCTAAAATCATCAATTAGTTGAAGGGTTGACTAAAAATTATGGCATCAAATACTGAAGTAAAAAAATATATTGCTTACTGGTTTCAGTTAGGCAAAAAAGTATTAATTCGCAACGGTTCCGAAGCGCTGCTGCCAAAATCGGTAATTGCGGGCGATCGCTACAGCAGCGAATTTGAAGAATGCTGGCAAAAAATTATCTCCCCCGACAGCGGCGACTGCTACCTGCAAGGCACAAACGAAACAATTGCCCAACTGCTGACACCAGCATGGGAAGTCAGTCCCTGCGCGCGCTGCGCTATGCCCGTAGTGTTCCACCAAGCCGGAATGCCACCTGAGTCCTGTGTCTGTAACGACTTACCGAACTGGCCGGATACCGAAATGCCCCAACCTCGATCGCCCGTCAGCACAAAATCGCAACTTTCAGGTATTCGCGATCGACTCCAGAGAACCGGGGGGGAGTAAAGAGGGGGAGAGGGGGAGATTGGGAGATGT
>NZ_JADEWT010000071.1 GCF_015207505.1 Tychonema sp. LEGE 06208 | reverse complement strand
CCTCTCCCCCTCTCCCCCTCCATCGCCATACACAATCTATATGAGCAACAGCTTATAGGCTTACCCACAATTCAAACATATTCGATAAAGTCAACTTAGAACCTATAAATTTTATGAAAGGGAATAGATTTTACGTCTTGTAGAACTGCCTCGATGCCGGAAGCATCACTGGTAGGGTAGCAGCATTCAGGGGCGTGGGTCAAACCCGATACTGCTGCTTTATGGCTAAAAGAAAAACAATTTTTGATTGCGGTCACAAAGGATATGGTAAAGCGTGCCATCGCTGCACGCAAGAGTTGGCAGCGCAGCAGCAATATGTTGAAATGCTGGCAGAAAAACAAACTAAAAAACAAGAGAGGGAAGCATCATTTGCTAAAGATGCGATCGATCTCAGAGGTCTACCCGACCACGTAGTTACTAAAGCTCGCGCAATTATAGCAGCTTTGGGGGAAAATAAGAATTACAGAGATTTCGGTGGCAAACGCCTGCGTCACAACCGATGGATTGTGAGCATTCCTGTAACACGCAACTACAGAATGCTTTGTGAAGATTGCGGCACTTTCTTAATTCCCCAAAAAGTTTTGTCCCACGAAGACTACAACGTTTGCAAACCAGGAAGTTAGTTAGTTGTTATTGGTTATTGGTTATTGGTTATTGGTTATTGGTTAGTTGTTATTGGTTAGTTGTTATTGGTTAGTTGTTATTGGTTAGTTGTTATTGGTTGTGCTTTTTTTGGGGGAGATGTTATAATTGTTCAATGTTCAAATTGTAAATGTATGGTTAGGTTTCAAGAGTTGCAGGTTTATCAATTAGCAGAGCAAATTTCTAATGAAGTTTGGTTGATTGTTCAATCCTGGGATTTCTTTGCTAAAAATACAGTGGGACAACAATTGGTTAGGTCAGTCGATAGTATTGGTGCTAATATTGCCGAGGGGAATGGGCGGTATAACTATAATGATAATCAACGTTTTATCAAAATAGCCAGGGGGTCACTGCATGAAACAAGACACTGGTTAAGATTAGCTTGTGCCCGACACCTGTTAACCACCGAGCAAATCGAGCGCCTAAAACCTTTAATAGACGAACTATCTCCTAAACTCAACGCTTACCTAAACTCAATTCAAAGCAAAGCAAATACTCAAGCGTTGAAAATCAAGAAAATACCCAAAAGCAAACTACCCACAGACTCTTGACAACTAACAAATAACCAATAACAAATAACAAATAACAACTAACAACTAACCAATAACAACTAACAACTAACAACCAACAACTAACTCATTAAAACCATGCAAATTTACCTCGACTATAGCGCTACAACCCCAACACGCCCAGAAGCAATTGAAGCCATGCAAAAAGCCCTCACTCAGCAGTGGGGAAATCCTTCTAGCTTGCACGAATGGGGACAAAGAGCGGCCACTACTTTAGAATTAGCTAGAATGCAGGTTGCTAGCCTAATTAACGCACTACCGGAATCGATAATTTTTACCAGCGGGGGAACTGAAGCGGACAATTTGGCAATTATGGGAATTGCCCGTCTTTATACAAAGCCGCAGCATATCATTATTTCCAGCGTAGAACATTCCGCAGTCGCAGAACCGGCGCGACAACTCGAACAGTGGGGATGGGAAGTAACGCGATTACCGGTGGATAAATTTGGGCGAGTTCACCCCTTGGATTTGCAAGAAGCATTGCGATCGAATACAGTGTTAATTTCGATTGTTTACGGGCAAAGTGAAGTTGGCACGCTGCAACCAATTGAAGCATTATCACAAATTGCCCGATCGCGCAATATCATATTTCATACCGATGCAGTTCAAGTAGCCGGGAAACTGCCAATAGACGTGCAGAAATTCCCCGTAGACTTGCTTTCGCTTTCGAGTCACAAACTTTACGGGCCGCAAGGTGCAGGCGCGCTTTACGTGCGTCCGGGACTGGAATTAGCGCCAATGTTGGGGGGGGGCGGACAAGAGTTGAAACTGCGTTCAGGGACGCAAGCGCTGCCCGCAATCGTGGGTTTTGGAGTGGCGGCGGAGTTGGCTTTGCAGGAAATAGATACAGAAACAGCGAGATTGATTGAATTGCGCGATCGACTTTTTGACAAATTAGCCCACATATCCAGTTTAGTACCAACGGGCGATCGATATTGCCGACTGCCGCACCACACCAGTTTTTGCATTGTCTCCCCCCAATGTAGCCCTTACCAAGGGATAGATACAGGGCGAATCACAGGCAAAACTCTCGTGAGACAGCTAAACTTAGCAGGAATTGGCATAAGTTCCGGTTCCGCTTGCAACAGCGGCAAACTAACAGCAAGCCCAGTTTTGTTAGCAATGGGATATAGCGAAAATGATGCTGTTTGTGGAATTCGCTTGACACTCGGACACCAAACAACCGAAGCTGATATTGATTGGACAGTAATTGCGATCGGGCAAATATTAGATAGATTGATGCCCAAAGTAGCATTGTGCAGGCATTAAAAATAATCTCAGAAACCGGGTTTTTTCCAATATCTTCGCATCACATCGAATATCTTCGCAAAAACCCGGTTTCTCGCTACCCACGCACAATCTCAGAAACCGGGTTTTTTCCAATATCTTCGCATCACATCGAATATCTTCGCAAAAACCCGGTTTCTCGCTACCCACGCACAACCATGATAAAATAAATCCTGATATTATTCACAACTCCCCACAATGGAAGAAAAGCGCGCCCAAGCCTACCTAGAACTAATTCATACCCTGCTGAATTGCCCCAGCGGATCGGAACCGCAGATATTGCAAGATAATATAGAATTGTTGGATGTCGAATTTCTGGAAACTTGCGAGTTGGTAGCAGAAAAGATGGCACAGCAAGGAGGAGAAAACGGCGCTAGCTTCCTGCGAAATCTGATTAGTCAGCTATTACAATTAATCGATATCAACGATGGCGATAACTCCGAAGGTGAAAATCCCCAAGAGTATGCAAACTTTATCCTAGAATTATTGCAAGCAGAAGATGCTAGCACTAGCACTGCAGCAGCAATTCACCCCATGCTAGCTGAAAGACAACATCTCCTCAATGACAGTTTTCCTGGGATTTTAGAGCAAGTATTGCAGAGGTTAATTGCTGGCGAAAATGCCCAAACCATTGACTCAATGGTCAGCCTCGTGGAAGACTTGGCCATTAATATTAGCAATTTTTCGGGTGGGAATAGAGCGAATAATATTGAAATTGCCATTGCTGCTTATCAGATTGTTTTGAATAATCGGCAACCCGGAAGCCAAAAGTTTGCTCAAACTCAAAACAATTTAGCTGCTGCCTATATTAGCAGAATAAAGGGTTCGCGGGCGGAAAATGTGGAAATGGCGATCGCCCTTTATGGTGCTGCTTTAACAGTCTACACCCTTGAGGCTTTCCCGGAAGATTGGGGAATGGCTCAAAATAACCTAGCTGCTGCTTACGCCAACAGAATCAACGGTTCGCGGGCGGAAAATCTCGATCGCGCGATCGCATTTTTTGAGGCTGCTTTAACTGTTCGTACCCCCGAACAGTTTCCTGAAGATTGGGCAATGATTCAATATAACCTAGGTAATGCCCATAATGACAGAATCAACGGTTCGCGGGATGAAAATCTTTCCAAAGCGCGATCGTTTTATGAGGCAGCTTTAACAGTATATACCCGTGAGGATTTCCCTGAATATTGGGCAATGATTCAAAAGAAGCTGGCTAATACCTAATGTGAGGCTGCCTTAACAATCTCAGAAACCGGGTTTTTTCCGATATCTTCGCATCTCATCGAATATCTTCGCAAAAACCCGGTTTCTCGCCACGCGCACCATCTCAGAAACCGGGTTTTTTCCGATATCTTCGCATCTCATCGAATATCTTCGCAAAAACCCGGTTTCTCGCCACCCAGCAAACCAACCCCTACCATGATAAAATAAAACATCGGTGTCACCCACAACTCCCCACAATGGAAGAAACCCGCGATCAAGCTTATCTCCAATTAATTCACACCCTGCTGAATTGCCCCAACGGAGACGAACCCCAGATATTACAAGATAACTCAGAATTATTGGATCGCGGATTTCTGGAAGCTTGCGAGTCAGTAGCGACAATGTTGGCAGCACAAGGAGGCGAAAATGGCGCGAATTTCCTCCGAAATCTGGCCAGTCAGCTAGGGCAATTCATCGATATGAACGATGACGGAGATAGCAATAACTCTGAAGGTGAAAATCCCCAAGAGTATGCCAACTTTTTCCTAGAATTATTGCAAGCAGAACAAGATAGCGATAGCGATATTAAAGTAATTTACCCCATGCTGGCCGGGCGGCAACATCTCCTCAATGCCCGTTTTGCCGAAACTTTACAGCAAGCATCCGAGCAGTTACTTGATGGCCGAAATCCAGAAACAATTAGCTCAATTGTCCGCCTCATTGAAAATTTAAGTATTCATATTAGTAACTTTCCGCTTGGGAATAGAAAGAACAATATTGAAATTGCCATTACTGGTTATCAAATAGTTTTAAATAATCTGGAACCGGGAAGCGAAAACTATGCTGGAACTCAAAATAACCTAGCTCTTGCCTACAGTAACAGAATCAACGGTTCGCGGGCGGAAAACTTGGAACTGGCGATCGGCTTTTATAAGGCAGCTTTAATAGTATATACCTTTGAGAATTTACCTCAAAAATGGGCAATGACTCAAAATAACTTAGCTCTTGCCTGTAGCAACAGAATCAACGGTTCGCGGGCGGAAAATCTGGAACAGGCGATCCGCTTTTATGAGGCTGCTTTAACAATTCGTACCCTTGAGGATTTCCCTGAACAATGGGCAATGACTCAAAATAACTTAGCTCTTGCCTACAGCAACAGAATCAACGGTTCGCGGGCGGAAAATCTGGAACGGGCGATCCGCTTTTATGAGGCTGTTTTAACAGTTTATACCTTTGAGGATTTCCCTGAACAATGGGCAGGGACTCAATATAACCTAGCTACTGCCCACAGTGACAGAATCAAGGGTTCGCGGGCGGAAAATCTCGAACAGGCGATCAGCTTTTATGAGGCTGTTTTAACAGTTCATACCTTTGAGGATTTCCCTGAACAATGGGCAGGGACTCAAAATAACCTAGCCAATGCCTACAGAAAGAGAATCAAGGGTTCGCGGGCGGAAAATTTGGAACGGGCGATCGCACTTTATGACGCTGCTTTAACAGTTCGTACCTTTGAGGATTTCCCTCAAGATTGGGCAATGACTCAAAATAACCTAGCTGCTGTCTACTTATACAGAATCAACGGTTCGCGGGCGGAAAATCTGGAACGGGCGATCAGCTTTTTTGACAAAGCTCTAACAGTCTATACCCTTGAGGCTTTCCCGTTCAATAACGTACTAACCTTAAATAACCTGGGCTTTGCTTATCTGGCAAAACTAGACTACATCAACCGAGAAAAACCAGAAGACACAAACCAAAAAGCAGCAACTCTCCAAAGTGCCTACAATACCTTTAAAAATGCCATAACCAGAGCCTCCAAATTACGAGAGTTAGAATCGGGGGATGAAACCAAGCAAAAACACGATTTGGAGTGGGATAAGCTCTACAGAGGCATGGTGCAAGTATGCCTCGATCGCCAAAGCAACCAAGAAGCACTCTTATATGCCGAAGCGAACAAAGCCCGCAACCTTGCCGAAGTCATCGCCCAAAAACAGGAAACCCCCCAAGTCCTAAAACCCATAACTTTCACCGAAATTACCCAACTCCTCACCCCAGACACCGCCCTAATAGAGTGGTACATCACCGACAAAGAAATCATCACCTTTGTCCTCACTTACCCCGACGTGCTGACAGTGCATCGCAATCCTCAATGCGATGAATTAATCGACTTAGTTAACGACTACCGGGCCGACTACAAACAAAGCAAAACCTACTGGCAAACCAAACTCTCCGACTATCTCCAGCGTCTTGCCAAAATCCTCCAAATCACCACAATTCTGCCCTCACAAAGTACCCGCTTAATCCTAATTCCCCACTGGTTGCTGCACCTGTTCCCCCTCCACGCCCTACCCCTAACCGACGACGAATTCTTGTTAGATAGATTCACCCAAGGAATTCAATACAGCCCCAGTTGCCAACTCCTGCAACAGATTACAATCCACCCGAATTTTGACCAACTCCTCGCCTTGCAAAACCCCACCTCCGATCTGCGCTACACCGATTTAGAAGTCGCCAGCATCGCCCCCAAATTCGCGCTCAGTCAAATTCTCCCCGGCGATGAAGCGAGTAAAACAAATCTCCTAGAAAAGTATCTAGAACAGTTAGAAAACGCCCACTGCGCGCACTTTTCCTGTCACGGCTCCTTCAATCCCGACGATCCGCTAAAATCGTTTTTAATCTTGTCTGGCGGCATCATCGGCGGAGATTCCCAGTCTAGGGCAGGATCGGATTTAGATGAATCGAATCGTTACGTGGAATGGCGCGACGGCCAAACAGCCGACATTAACAAATGCCTAACATTAGCAGATATCTTGTTACTGCAATTCAAACATTGCCGCCTAGTCGTGCTTTCCGCCTGCGAAACCGCGCTAATTGACACCAACAATCGCTCCGATTATATTGGATTACCGACAGGATTTATCCACGCCGGTGCAATGGGAACCCTAGCCAGTCTTTGGGCTGTCAACGACCTCTCGACCGCCTTAATGATGGTAAAATTCTATGAATTGCTCAAACCAGGAGTTAGCATCGGTAAAGCCCTCCACGATACCCAGCGCTGGTTTAAGTCTGCCGCGACTTCCGATTTGCTATCATGGGTGCAGGAATCGGATAGTTTCGATGGCGATCGAAAAAAACCGATCCTCAAGGAATTAAAAGGCTACAATAATGACGAACAACCCTATGGCGATGTTTATCATTGGGGAGCGTTTTGTGCCATAGGATTATAATCCAAGGAAAGATTTAATTTAATCGATGAAAACCGATAGCATATTTTACAACATCTTCCAAGAATTCCCCTTTGTGTTCTTTGCCCTTCTGGGCATACCCGCCGAGAGTGCCAACCAATACAAATTTACATCCCAAGAAGTCAAACAATTAGCTTTTCGCCTAGACGGTTTATTTCTACCAATTATTCCCGATCCTCAACTACCATTCTACGTTGTAGAAGTCCAATTTCAACCAGATCCAACACTCTACTACCGTCTGTTTGCCGAACTATTCATCTATCTCAAACAATACCAACCGCCGCACCCTTGGCAATTGGTAGTCATCTACCCAAATCGGCAAACCGAAAGACAAAGCAACATCCACTTTCAGGAAATGCTCGCCCTCCCACAAATCACCCGTATTTACATCAATGAACTAAGTGCATCAGAAACAGCATCTCTACCCATAAAATTGATTAAACTGGTAATCGAACCAGACAACACCGCCGAAAACTTTGCCATAGATTTAGCCAGACAAGCCGAAACCGAAATATCGGATACCACAGCCAGAAAAAACTTCATCAACTTACTAGAAACCATCATTGTTTACAAATTACCCCAAAAAACCAGAGAGGAAGTTGCCGCCATGTTTAGCCTAACCGACTTAAAACAAACCCGATTTTATCAAGATGTTTTTGCAGAAGGACAAGCGGAAGAACAAGCTAAAGCTAAACAACGAGACAAAGCTCTTATTTTCAAAATGTTTAGTCTGGGATTGGCTACAGAACAAATTGCTACAATCTTTAACTTACCCCTAGCTGAAGTAACAGCGACTATCGCCGAAGCTCAAAAAGAACAAGCTGAACAAGCCGATCAAAATTAATCAAAATACGCTAAAATTAGTAGGGTGCGTCAGTTGCGAAAACCCTGATTTTTCGACCAACCTAAGACTGACGCACCTTACAAGTCGATCAAAGTGTGACACTTGCCTAATTGCTCATTCAAACAACATCCATTTGTGAGGTAAAATTATGAACGAAGTCGATATTTTGTCCCAAATCTATAACGCCATTACCACCGCCCCGGCAATTTTGACTCCCCCTTTCATCGAAAGATTGCTCGCCGAAGTCCTCCCTTTAGCAGAATCTGGTGCTGATAATGATACTGTAGAAGATGCTATAAATACACTCTACAAACAATTTAAAGATGTTAGAGATGCCATCAAAAATCTGGTCAGAAAAAATCTCGATGATGTAGAAGCAGAAGCCACGCCCGGTTATGAAACAATCGTCAATACCTATCCCGACATCAAAAAGCTAGAAGCAAGCTTGAAAAAACGCATTGACAAATCCGATGCTAAAAATTGACCATCCCCAAATCTACATCTACAGCTACCAACTCAGCCAGGAAAGCAAAACCGAAGCTAACTCAATCTGGACTTGGGCTAATAGTATCTGGCAACATTTTAGCCCAGAAAAAGAGATAATTTTTTCCCAAGCTAACCTCGGTTATCCCCTCACTAAAGTCAAAAAATTCTCGCATTCCAATAAAATTAATGGTTCTTTTAAGTTTTGCCTTCTGGAGGATAGCGAAGGCATTTTAGCGAGAATTGGCAGCCCAGAAACCAATGAAAATAAAAACCTAGAAATTACAGAATTACAACAATTTAATGAAAATAATTTCCTAATTCCTGATAATTATCAAGATTGGTTAGGACAGACTATTTTTATTACCTACAAATTACAAACTGATTCACATCCAACCAACGATTCCATCCGCCAAGTTGCAGATAAATGTTTAAATAATCTGTTCCCCGAAGCATCTGTGCGTCCACCTTTTTACCGCGATACTGAGTTACTGGGTTCTCCAATTTTTGAGTATACTTCGATAAAAAGTCAACTGCAAGTCTTTGTTTATCTGGTTGATGATGATATTGAGAAAAAATTAGGGCAAATTATTCAACCTTTGTTTGAACTGTTTTATTACCGCCATAAAATCACTAAAGCTTTTCTGGATAGCCGCAGTAATTATGATTTACTTAAGAAACTCTACGCAGAAATTGAGGTGACAATCGCTAGCTTACAAACAAAAATCGCTGACTTTGAATCGAACAATGATGTTGCTTGCCCGGAAAATGTCGATATAGATAAGTCTTTAACCTATCTCAAAATCAAACTAAAAGAGTTACTTGGAGAAAGTTTGAATTATGAAAGAGCGTTAGAATATCTCGAAGATTTTAATAATACGATTAATATTCATGTTTACAATTATCAGGAAAAGCTGTCTGAAATTTCTTATAAATGGAAATTTTCAACGGATAAATTGACAACATTTAATTTTTTCATTGAGAGAAGTTGTCCGTATTTTCAACGACAAATTCAGGGGGATTTAGGCTATTTTAAACATGGTACTGATTTGATTAAGATTGCGGTGGATTTGGTAGCGGGGATTGTGGATATCGAACAAGCAGAAATCGATCGCTCTTTGGAAAGAACTATTCAAATATGGGGTACTGGATTAGGGGCTGGAGGCCTTGTGGTGTCTGCGGTTTCAGGTTATATCGAGACACCGGTAGTGTTCAGAATACCTCAAAAAGGGGATGTGCTTCATCCGGCTGTAGCTAGTCTGTTGTTGAGTCTCTTGGTTGTAATTCTGGTTTCTGGATTGATGGGCTGGATTAATGGTGCGTGGAAGATTAATCAGTTGAGATGGTTGCGGCGCAAGTCTCAACCTCCGAGATTGCCCGATTCCCAACGTCCACCAGTTAATGATATTTTACAGGAAGCGGCCCAAGTGCGGGAGACTTCTGAACAATAAGGCCAAAGAAACCGGGTTTTTACCGAATCTTTGCGCCACAATTAATGATTTTTCCCAAAAACCCGGTTTCTGACTCCGCCGGCTAAGAGATAATTTAAAAGTGTTGAAATCCTCGATCGATCTTTAAGCCAACATCAGGACAAATACCGCTGCTATCACTCAACAAAATATCGTTGCTTTCGGTAGTGATTCCCACGATCGCAGCACCATCACCAATTCGATCGACCAATAGCTTAGCATGGGCGATCGGCAAAAACAACACTAACTCAAAATCTTCGCCGCCGTACAACGCCCAATCTAAAGCTGTTTCGGTTGATACGATTTCCCTTAAAATAGGAGGAATTGGTATTTGGGCGCGATCGACTTTTGCACCCACACCGCTAGCCCGACAAACTTGCACAATCGCATCTGCTAAACCATCGCTGCTATCCATTCCGGCGATGGAAAATTCACCCGCAGCATCTAAAATTTCCCAAACAACCGGCAAAACATCCAGCCGCGGTTTAGGCCGCTGATGAGCGAGAATTAGAGAAGTTCGATCGCCCTTTTCCAGATTGAGCCCAAATTCTGGATTTAACAACAATTCTAATCCCGCGCGGGAGGCTCCGTGCACGCCAGTCGCCACAATCGCCCAATTCGATCGCGCATTTGACCGACAGATGGTACGATCGCACTCAACTTGTCCAAAAGCCGTAATCGCAACTGTCACCACGGGCGATCGCACCACATCCCCACCCACGATCGGCGTATGATAAACTTCCAAACAAGCCGTCATCCCCCGATAAAACTCTTCCACCCAATCCACAGCCGTATCCGCACTCACAGCCAGGGCTACCGTCACCGCCACAGGGGTTGCTCCCATTGCCGCGAGATCCGACAAATTTGCCGCTGCGGCGCGCCAGCCTGCGTAATAAGGGCCTGTGGTGCGATCGCTAAAATGCACTCCATCTACCAACATATCAGTAGTAATAACTAAAGAGCGATCGGCTGGAACGGCAATGACTGCTGCATCATCTCCCACAATTTCCGCAGCGCAAAATCTCTGCAAAATTGTTAAAAGTCCCTGTTCTCCAATCTCCTTAATTTTCATACCTTCTTTCTCCTGCCTTCTTCCTGACAACCAATAACCCACAACCAATAACTACTAACCAATAACCAATAACCAATAACTAATAACCAATAACCAATAACCAATAACTACTAACCAATAACTACTGACTACTGACTACTGACTACTGACTACTGACTTCCCAATTACCATTCCTTGCCAGAAATCGGCGGCAAGCGCAACCTAGGAAATCGATAAAAAGTATCTCCTTCATCATCCACCTCTAAAATCGCAGAAAAAATCTTCACTTGCCGGTTTAAATACTCCTGAGCAACTTCAGCCTCCACCCTAGCGCTGGCGGCCAACTGAATCAGCGACATCTGACTGTTTTGATTTTCCAATAACTGATAAAAAGCCTCATCCAACTGTCGCTTTTGCTTGCTTTCATTCAGATTATTGACAATCAACAAGCCCGCGAATCCGCCCAAACCAATTACCAATAAAAATTCTAAAATTGCCATAAAATCGATTGCATTGCGAGTTTGAATAACACTGAATAAAACTAAATGAAATAATGATGTTAATTCAACTTCTACTTATCTAATAAATTTTTGCAGCCTGCGGAGGCAGGCTTTGTTTTTGTAGAAGTGATGTGAACTACCAGACGCTGACCACTTAATTGGTACAGCGCCAGCTTCCTGATTCAACGGGGCGGGGCGTCCAACAAAACCGAAGTTTTACTCTTGTCCACTTACATCCCCTCCTCAGGCAGAAGCGCTAGTTCCTAACGCCAAAATCCGCAAGGCTTGATTCCTAATGTTGATGGCGGCGTTGACATCGCGATCGTGGTGATGACCACAATGCTGACAACTCCATGCTCTAATATCAAGAGTGAGATGATCGACGCGATTTAGGCATATATGGCAAGTCTTAGAGCTAGGAAACCATCTATCGATTTCGACATATCGTTTTCCTTCACTCTCGGACTTGTACTTAAGCATCGTACAGAACATACCCCAACCAACATCGCTAATAGCTTTGGCTAAATTATGATTCTTTACCATGCCTTTAATATTGAGATTTTCTACTGCAATAACTTGGTTTTCGTCAACTATCTTGCGGGATAGCTTGTGCAGAAAATCTTCGCGACACCGGGCTATTTTGGAGTGGACTTTTGCCACCGCCAGTTTTGCCTTTTTCCTGTTTTGACTGTTTTTAGTTTTGCTAGCAAGCTTTTGCTGCTTGCGTTTCAAGTTTCGTTGACCCTTGACAAAGTGTTTGGGATTGCCAAACTTAGAACCATCACTGGCGATCGCAAAATGAGTTAACCCTACATCGATGCCAATAGCTTGATCCGCTGGAACGAATTCAGGTTTTTCTTTCCCATCCGAGATCAAAACAGAAACAAAATGTTTACCGTCCCGGTTCCGAGACACGGTAACAGTCTTAATGTTTCCCTCAAAGTCACGATGTCGCCGACAGAAAACTAAACCAATCTTAGGTAGATGGATATAGTCACCGTCAAATTTAACATTTTGAGGATAACTAATCGACTGCCTACCGTGCTTGGCTTTGAATTTGGGCGGCATCGCCCTCTTGTCAAAGAAGTTTTTATAGGCAGTAGATAAATTGAGGGCAACCACCTGCAAACATTGAGAATAAGGCTCTTTTAACCATTCGTATTCTTTTTTAAGTGCAGGGAGTAAGCCTTGTATATACCCTCTAGTTAATCCCTTGCCAGTATTCTTGTAAGTTTCTTGACATAGATTTAAAGCGTAGTTCCAGAACCATCTCGCGCAGCCAAAAGACTTTGCGAGCAAGACTTCTTGTCCACCTGTGGGATAAATTCTGTACTTGTAGGCTTTATACATTTATCAAGATTGCCGAATACAGATAAAAACATCATAGCTCACAAAAACAAAATTGATTCGCGGTTGCTCAATTTATTTTCACCGCGAGTTTTCATCCTGGCGCTCACCTTCGGTAGAGCGCGGGACTTCCCATTCGCATTAGTTAAATCACCGTCTTAATTGATTATTGCAGCCCGCAGAAGCGGGCTTTGTTTGTGCGATCGCGTTGCTAGCGATTTAAATCGCCGTCTGTGTTTGCCTGTCGCTCAAACTTGAGGTTGAACTAAATTTTCCTTACCTTTAATCACCTTAGCAGATACAATCTTGTCTCCCTGCTTCAGTTGCTCCAAAACCTCTTTTCCTTCAGTCACGTAACCAAAAACAGCATATCTACCGTCCAACAGATTCAAACCAGCGGGCGTAAGTTCAGGTTCAAACAAGAAAAAGAAAAATTGAGAAGAACCGCTGTCGGGATCGGCTTCTTCCCTAGCCATCGCCACAGTACCGAAAGCCGAAAAAGGCAAAACCGGTTCGTCGCGATAGCGCCCCGCATCTTCTAGAGTAATCCCGTAAACAGGTTCTTTTTCGTCCCTAACGAGCACTTCTAGCGGAATATTCCGATATTTGCCAGTAGCTGGGTCAATAAAACCCACTTCCTTGCCTTCAGGGTCTCCCGTTTGCAAAACATAGGATTCTTCCGAGCGAATAAACGGCAAACCGTCATAAAAACCTCGATCGACCAAATCCACAAAATTACCAGCAGTCACCGGCGCGCTGTAACCGTCAACCACAAGAGTCATTTTTCCCTTTTGAGTTTCCACAGCCACAGTAGCGCGCCCTTTCAGTTGAGGCAGATTAGCATACTTTGCCGGTACTTCAAACGGAAACTCTGTCACCATCAACTCTTGGATTTCGCCTACCGAACCGAGGATTGTGGCTTTCAAATCAATCACTTTTTCCCTGTCTTTAGCCTCAACAGCCTTTTCCAGTTGGGCAACTCCCTCCTTGACTCGCACGACTAGCGCCTCAGCTTCCGGCTTTTGCGCCTCGGGAATACTCGCTAAAAGATCTGACTCCCGCAGGTTGAGAATCCTTGAAGCCTTGCTGACATCGCTGCTAATGGGCCCCCAACGCTTAGAACGTATGTGGTTGCCAATGTCTTCGAGACTGATTTGCAATTCTCGCACAGTCTGATTGTCAATCGGTAAAGCTAAGCGCAGCAGCGCCCGGCCGTCGGTAATCGCATTCCCCGCAGGCATACTGCTGGAGCGTTTGGCATGGGATACTTCACTGAAACTCAGGGAGAGTGAGAACAGCAGGAGTGCTAAAGCGACGGTTTTGACCAAGCGCTTGCACCTATCGATCGAGAAATTCTGCAAATGCAACATAACTTTAACTTTTATTGCCTCTTTTATCTTCCCACAGCGCTGCCCGCCTTCTAACCGTTACATCCGTTCCCAAACTTCGTTCCTGAGAGAGCTTTTTAGCTTTCGGTACAGAAGTTGCTCCCTTTCAACGGTAAAATAAAATGCCAATTGCTTTTTGATGCCGTCGGCTAGACTGCGGCTTTAAGCTGACACCGCTCAAAAACTGATACAATCCCCAGACTCCTGTCGTGGAGAGATCGAACATTTTAGACCGAGGTTCCTGCTTTGGTGACTCACTCAGCCACCAGTAAATCTCAAATCGAAAAATGGCAAATCTAAAATCGACTGACTGTAGTTCCCCCGTGCCCTCCGGCGACGGGATTGCCCGCAAAAATTTATTATATGATTTCCAGTAACGACTTCCGAACAGGTGTTTCAATTGAATGGAATAACGGCGTGTGGCGGGTTATCGAATTCCTCCACGTCAAGCCAGGAAAAGGCTCAGCTTTTGTGCGGACAAAATTAAAAAACGTCCAAACAGGAAGCGTAGTAGAACAAACTTTCCGGGCTGGCGAGACTATGCCTCAAGCCAATCTCGAAAAGAGCTCGATGCAGCATACCTATAAAGAAGGCGACCAGTTTGTCTTTATGGATATGGAAACTTACGAGGAAAGTCGCCTCAGTGCTAAGGAAATAGGCGATCGTGTCAAATATCTCACTGAAGGAATGGAAGTCAGCATCCTTCGCTGGAATGACCAAATCATGGAAGTGGATCTGCCCAACTCTGTCGTCTTGGAAGTGACGCAAACCGATCCCGGAGTCAAAGGAGATACTGCCACCGGTGGCAGCAAACCCGCCATCCTCTCCACCGGCGCTCAGATTATGGTGCCTCTATTTATTTCGATTGGAGAACGGATTCGGATTGATACTCGTGAAGACAAGTACCTCGGTCGAGAGTAGAAACGACGGAGGAAAAGGGAGTTTTGAGCTTGGGTTTTAGAGTTTTGAGTTAAACAGCTAAAAATTCCACACTGATCGCTCAAAGCTTAAAAACCATCCCTTTTATCTCCAAACTCGGTGAGTTTGCTAGCTTCGCCGGATTCCTAATTTTCAATTATCAATTCTCAATTACCCTTTAATTTGCTGTGGAATTAGACTTAAACCAGCTTTGCGAATTGCTAACTGTTTTAGACAAAACAGGCATTTCGGAACTGACGTTAAAAAGTGGGGAGCTTGAACTGACAGTACGCAAAGGCATTCTAGCCAGCGAACCAAGCACCGCTGCAGCGCTCCCTGCTGCTGCTGCTGCTGCGACAATCGCTCCGATCGCCTTGGGTGCTGCTAGCTCCACTGCGGCATCACCGGATGCTGTGGGCGAAAATTCAGGAGCGGCTCAGGCTCATCCCCCTGCTGCCGTTTCTGCTGCCGTTTCTCCTCCTGTCGATACCAAATGGGTGCCAATTATCTCGCCGATGGTAGGAACCTTTTATCGCGCTGCAGGCCCCGATGAGCCACCTTTTGTCAATGTGGGCGATCGGATCAAAGTCAGCCAGACAGTTTGTATTATCGAAGCGATGAAGCTGATGAACGAAATTGATGCTGATGAAGTGTCCGGTCAAGTGATGGAAATTTTAGTTCAAAATGCGGAACCTGTCGAATACGGTCAAGTTTTGATGCGAATTAATCCGGATTGAAAGATTACTTTATTGTTATGGAATAAATCCTAATATTTCCAAATCGCTTCTCTCCGGTGAGTTTGATGAAGTCATCCCAGCCTGTCCCGCAAGAGGTTGTGCAACAAGTTGCTGAGTATTTCAGCATCCTGAGCGAACCAATGCGTTTACGAATTTTGAACTTGCTTCGCGACGGCGAAAAATGCGTGCAAGAGTTGGTGGAAGCTACTCAAACGAGTCAAGCCAATGTTTCTAAGCACCTCAAACTTATGGTGCAAGCTGGTATCCTCACTCGCCGGAGCGAAGGGACTTCAGCTTATTATAAGGTGCAGGACGAGTTAATTTTTGAGCTGTGCAATATGGTGTGCGATCGGCTTGCTACCAGGATCGAAGAGCAAGCCCTGCACTTTAGGGCATTTAGCGTGACATCAAATACTAAAAATTAGTTTTTAGTTGTTAGTTGTTAGTTGTTAGTTGTTAGTCCTTAGTCCTTAGTCCTTAGTTGTTACAGCAATCCTTACAGGATTTGCAGGACTATTCCTTACCATGCTCTTCGAGAGCATGGCAGATGGTTCGGCTCTGCCGATTTTAACAGCGGAGGCTCTGCCTCGCTTACATGGGTTTCCAGGCTCTGGGAAAGCCACCAGTTAACGTCATTAGTCACAAGTGCGATCGCCCCCGAATAGCAAACGTCATTAGTCCCCAGCCATCAGTTATATCAAATCCAGTAACTGCGGAATTATACCTGACAAACGAGCGGGACACTTAGCTGCACGATCGCACTGCGCTCATAAAAATATTATTGTTTGGAAAATATAAAAATATCATCAGTTATCAGTTATCAGTTATCAATCCCTACTTTTTTCATTCCGATCGATGATCTTTGCAAGCGGGGACAGCACTAATGACTAATAACTAATGACTCCTAATTTTTAAAGAGGAAAATTTTTGTCAAAACTTTGGCGGGTACTCGGCTGAGCAACCTCCAAACCTTCGCCACCCAAAAGTTCTAAAGGCTTGCCATCCACCGAAATCCAAACCTTAGCATTCGGTTTTAAACTCGTAGCCGTATAGATAACTTGCCCTAACCTGCCAGTCATCGAAGTGCTGCCTCCGCCCGAAGTAAATTCGGCCGACAAATCGACATAAACTCCGTCATTCTTGACACTCAAACTGCGGAGTTTTGTCCCCTGGGGAATTTCGCTATAAACAGTTGCATCCTTGGGCCCAGCCAACAAACTGTTAAAAGCAGCTTCTAAAGCTGTATCAGGCTCGTCAGCAGGTTTGACAGCTACTTTGGTAGGAACTGCTTCAAATTTACCACCGGCCCCTTTAACCCAGTAAACTTGGACTGTTGGAGCACCAGCCTCCGGCAAAGGCTTTGGCTGTGGCGACTTGGAAACCAGAGCCTGCTGTGGCAGAGTCTGTGGAGTCTGAGCCTGCGGCACCTCAACAGGATTGGGAGGAGGTACGGGAATAATTACAGCAGGGGATTCTGCAGGAGTTGGGGACAGCGCCGGAGCGGTAGTCGGAGCGGAGGAGTGCGTCTCTGCGGAGTTTGGCGAACGGTTCGCCGTCCACAAGGCAATACCCCCTCCCGCTGCTAAAGCGAACCCGCAAACACCGGCAATGACTGCTGTGGAGATGCGGCTTACTTCTGGTCCATCTTTCATAATACAAATCCTCCGCACACTTTGAAAGTTTGATTTAGTAAAAAGCGATCGCCGTTGACCGCTTGCTTATAAACTACTTCATTTCATTGTAAAGTTCCCGGAAGACTAGATCCGCTAACTTTCGGCAACTGGCATTTCGAGCGTCTGCCAGCCGTCCGCCGCGCTTTTTGGTTCCGTCAGCCTCGAAGGCGCGGCCGATAAAGTATTCTCGCAGTTCTAGCTGCAATGCGGTGTAAGACTGTCCTTTTAGTTTCTGCGGCTCGATCCGGCAGTTTATATAAGTCCACAGAGTGCTGCGAGTGTTGGCGCACCCTGTCCACTTGCCGCCACCGCCACCGGCCCGCATTTGACCGCTCGACTTTTCAATTTTGCCGAGACCGCAAGCTTGGCGGAACCTGCGGAGCGCTCGCTTCTTGGGCAAGCACAGAAAATCTTCAAAGGGGAAGATTCGGGAGAGGATCCATCCGCGCTCTCGGTAGCCAAAACTGAAGCGGTCAAACACCCGATGATATCGATCGAAGTCGCTGTCAAAAAGCAGGTTGGTCAGCCTGAGTTCAATTTGTGCCTCGGTGTCGTGCAGATCGCAGACTGAAGAGGCAAATTGGCGCGTCATTTCGGAGATGTTTGCCCGATCGCACTTTTGCTCTTTTTCGTAGTGATTGTTAAACCGCGAGAGGATGCTTTTAGAGAGGAAGTCGCCGCGACCTGCGAGCCACGCCCAAAATGCCGGTGGTTTTCCGACATCGAGAGAGCCGTTCGCTCTCTGCGATTTGACCGTCGCGCGCGCTGGATATTCCCAGGCAAGGCGGCCTTTGATTGAGTTGATGAAGCTCGTTTGCTTGCGCGTCGTGGTTTTTAAGTCCAGCAGCGCGCGCCGCATCTGTTCAATTTTTGGATCGAGTTCTTTCACCCAAAAGCGGCGATCGTAAACATCGAGGTAGTGGCGGCGGTAAAGTTCGCACATCACCAGCGCGTCAAACGGATCGTCTTTATTGTCGGTTCCTCCCAAGCTGCGGCGAGTTGACTTGACCATACCTTGATCCGCCGTCAAGACAAAGATGCCGTTTTTTTTGAGATGCTTGCGCCAGTAGTAAGAGTAAGTTCCGGTTCCTTCCAGTATCGCCACAGCCGGTGAGTCTCCCACTTTTACGAGCAAGTTATCAAGTTCTGTGACCTCGTAAACTGCGTGAACTTTTTCAAATTCGGGCGATAAGTAAAAATCCCTCAATGCGATTTGCGGAAAATTCTCAAGCAAAACCACATCGACACGGTGTGCCGACACGTCAATTCCTATTACTTTAAACATCACTTCCTACCTAAAAACCTCTTACATAACCCACGAATCACCCAAGGGCATTACACCCATATCCGCACAGGGGCTTAGGAGATTTATCGCGCGGTGGGGTTGGAATCCACCGCGCGTTTGCGATTAATTGGTCGTTCCCACGAGAATTTTGGGACAGCATTTAACTGTCCACCTCCTTACTGAAGAACTAGAACTAATGCGAGGACGCAACCCTTACCCGCGACTCCCCTTTAAAACGGGAGTTTCGACTGTTAGGGCAAACAGTTCATCAGGCGGGATTTACCTTGTCAAAGCTTGATGCAGTTGAGGGATATTAACGCTATGTAAACGTACAAAGCTTCGGGCTTCTTAAATTCAGTAGTGAGTCCACTCTCGGTTCGGTAAGTCTTCAAGATGTCGTTAGCTATATTCACTGATTCCACTAAGCAGCGATCGTGATTTTTATGAACACCGAGATAGCCCTTTGCTCTTGCCTGCTCAATGATAAGAAGGGTCTCTCTCAACTTGCTTCGATCAAAAGCCTCGCCAAACATTCTCTCGCAGTCGGCGACGAGGCTTCTAACCAATTTGTTTTTATTGTTTGCGCTTGGATTCATGGTATTACTAAGGGTGAGAAGTAACTTTTGATAGGGCGAATTCTCGAAGGAGCGAATTCTCGAAGAAACTATTGAGGGTTCGACTCAATAGCTTCTGGTATCAGATTTTAGAGTTCGATGCTGAACTTTCAGTCGTGGGGAGACTCCCGCACTTGCTCGGTCAACTGATTGAGAACGCTGTCCAGTAGCTCCTGCGTGAGTTCCCCGTACTCGATCTCGACCACTTCTTTGACCTCGAACATTACTTGTTCCAAATCGCGTTCGAGAAGGTTGCTCAGTGTCCTAGTCGCCACTGCATGCGCAATAACAGTGGATACGATTATGCGTTTTTCTTGTAGGGGTAAGTCCGCTAAGCCGATCGCCCGCGCGGGCCCCTCGCCGTCACCGTCGGAAATAATTTGAATGCACTGCAAGTTCATTTCGCAACTGTCCAGACTGTCGGCGAGAGTTTCCGCGAGTTCGGAAAGCGCGCGGTAGTTGCCCTGAAACTTCAGAATCAGATTCGCTGTATTAAAATCAACTTCTGCGATTTCCGATTTCATTTCGTCAGTTATCGGCGGCATTTCTGAATGCCGATAGGTAAAAGTATTTGGTGGTTCCATTGTTGTTTTTAGTGGTAGGAAGCGATCGCCCGATCGGACGATCGCACTGGAAGCAAAGTGATGGGAATGTGAGATACGCTCAAATTACATCGCATCACCCCCTTCTGGAGGAGACAGACCGCTCGACTCCGCACCCGCAGGATTCAAGCTCCAAATATCGATCAGGTCATCGCTGCAGAAGGGAATGGCACCGTATTTACTGTGAGTTGGGGGGAAGAGCGGTTCTGGCACCACAGGTAGAGGTGGCGGGAATAAATCCGACAGGTACCAGTCGCCGGAAACTAGCAAGTCCCAGATGTGGCGCAGCTTCCTGAACTTGCGCTTGAGATGCCCCATGCTCAGGAACCAAGCACCTCCCTCGCCCTTAGAGAGGTTGAGAAGGGCCGCTTCAGCCAGCGCGAGAACTCGCTTAAAACTCGGCTTTTTAACCGGCGAGATGTCTTTGGCGTGTCGAATTGTCTGAGACTGCGATCGCACTTGTTCCAGCAATTCCTGATTCCGCATTCGCAGTCGGGCAATTTCTGCGAGCGCATCTGCCAGGTCGGGATTTTCTGTCGGCTCCTGGACTAGATCGACACCGGGGGAATTTTCTGTCGGCTCCTGGACTAGATCGACACCGGGGGAATTTTCTGTCGGCTCCTGGGCTAGATCAGCATCGAGGAATTTTTCCGCAGGTACGAACACTGCGGCTAATCCTTTTTCGCCAAGTTCTGCGTGCAGGTTCGTGCTTTCAAACGGTACGCCAAACTCGGATTCGTACCGTTGGACGGCCACAGCATAGTGCGCCCTAAACGCCCACTGCGCCCAAGTGTTCGGCTTCTCGCTTTGGCGCGCGGCATTACCGTCTGGTTCGGCTTCGGGGGAGATCGTCTGAGATACCGGAAAAGGCTGATCTACAAGTGCCGCAATCCAAGTCTCTCTATAAGCTTTGTTGCCAGCGGGCACGATGCCGAGTTCCTGGGCTATCCGCTTGAGTTCCGGCAGCAGGTGTTTGTCTAAAAGTTCGCGGGTGTACGTGTGCATGATTTAAAGGAAGGGGCGAGGGGTTCGCCCCGCATTGTTGGAGTATGCAATGCAATCTATGGGAGATTTAACGCAGAGATTTAGCTAAACCAAGTTCACGCGGCCGAGCCGAATTTCTTTGTTGTGTCTACCCACTAGCAGTTTAGTGCTAGTCCTGTTTTGTGTCAAGCACTAAACTGCTAGCACTTTAGTGCTACTATGAATAAAGCTGACGATGAAGAACGGAACGTACCAACCTTGAAAAGTCTTAGGGAAAGTGCAAACCTCACCCAGCCGGAACTTAGCCGCCGGATGGGGGTAGGAATTCGCATTATTGGTGACTGGGAACGGGGAGAGTCTATCCCCCGATTTGATCGAGCCATCCTTCTCGCGAAAGAGTTAGGGATACCCCTAAAAACTCTTGCTAGGTCTTTTGGTCTGAACGTAGAGAGCGTGCCAAATGATGAGTCTGTAAATTGACGATCGAACGTAAAAGGATCTCAAGTTTTGAGGCGGATGCGCGATCGGCAAAACTGACGCGCTTCTATAAATAATCGCTACACATGAATGCTTTCCCTATGGGAGGCAGATTTATGTGTAGCGATGCAATCAAGAAGGAGAGCGGTTTGATGCAGCAGCAGTTAAGTTTATTTAGCGCGCCCTCTGGCGGCGGAACTGTTCGAGCGGGCGATCGGGTGAAGCTGCGGCGCAAGGCCAACAGCGCCCCTGACTGGAAAAAAGGGGAAGTCGTTCTCGTTGATTCCGTCCATCCTGACGGTAGCGTCCGATTTTGGAGCGATCGGACAGAGGAATGGGCTTACCTTCACCCCGGCGACTTCGCCCTGACACCCGAACCTGTTACAGAATCAATTCCGCCCCCAGATGATTCTGTAACACCGGCACCTGTTACAGAATCAAATCCAGATGATTCTGTAACACCGGAACCTGTTACAGAATCAATTCCGCCCCTAAATGATTCTGTAACACCGGCACCTGTTACAGAATCAAATCCAGATGATTCTGTAACACCGGCACCTGTTACAGAATCAAATCCAGATGATTCTGTAACACCGGCACCTGTTACAGAATCAAATCCAGATGATTCTGTAACAAAAGCAATCTCTAGATATCGGCCAAAAGGTACGGCCCGAGGCGGCGAGTATTTCCGATTCTCTTACCGCAGCGGCAAAAAAGTGCGGCACATTCATGTCCCCGGTGGCAACACCGATTCGCCCATTAGCAACGCGCGCTGCGAAGAAATCAGGGAGGCGATCGCCCTAGGGATATCTCCAGAGGAAATCGCCGACTGTTTGCGCGATCGCTCTGCCATCATTTTATTTTGAGATATAGTGCACCCAGAACTGACCGTCTGGGATGCACAGCCTTTCAATTAATTTGTAGGAATAGTGAAGGGACTCGCCGCTAAAATCGGTTCGATACCCGCTAGGGAACCATTCGCCGTAAGGGTCATGCACAAAAAAGCCTTTCTCGTCAAACCCAATCAACACAATAATGTGGCCGAAAGACGTGAAATAGCCGTGAATCACGCAGGGGTTGCCAGCCTGAATGTGCCGACAGCAGCGGTCGATACTGCCTGCCGCCGTGAAGTCATCCTTAAGCCCATAATCTCGGACAACCTGAGCCAAGTCTTGCGGAGAGTGGCGGCTCAGATTCTGACTCTCCATATACTTATACAACTCATCTTCTAACTGGCCGCTTCCCTTGGGTTTTACCCCAAAAAAAGCCAAACACATAGCAATAGAAGTAACATTGCACGAACCAGTTGGATTCAAAACGTTATCCAACTGAGATTTAAAAGGAACGTCAATTTTCATTAATCTAAAGTCTAAAAACCTGTATCCTTTCCTTCAAAATTATTCAAAAAGACCTCTTCTATCTCTGAAGCAGTGCCTCTGATATGATACCCATGAGTTACGGATGCAAACTTTTCCAAATCATTGATGCGAGAACTCAATGCAACTGATAGACCCCTCAGAGAGTCTTGTCTCATTTGAATAAGCACAAGCCTGCGGAGGATTGCATTGTTGGCCCTCCAAATGCTAAAAGCCGCAATTATTATACTGAGAACGATCGAAATTGTTGCCAGGGATTCCATTTAAGGTAAATACCTATCTACTTGAACCTGGAAAGAATCTATCCAATATTTCGGATAAAACTTTAACTGATAACCTGCAAACTCAGAAAAAGAAATTAACTTAGATGCGTTTAGCGGTAAAAGTTTGGCTTCGCCTTCAAAGTCAAACCCCAAATGTGCCCCCAATACCTGCACGAGTTCGCCCGCCACCCGCCACGTCGTTCGAGCCGTCGGGCAACTGACACGAACCCGAAGCCTTTCCCAGCTAAAAGAGCCGGGGAGGTAAATCGGCTCGACCTGTTGGTAGCCGAGCGATTCTCGATAGTAGTCCTGGACGAACACAAATTCCCATGAAGACTCGTCGCCAACATCCATAAACTATCCGCTAGGCTTCGCTCTTCCCCTTGATTGATTTCAGAGGCTTGAGCTTTGTTGCTTCTGTCATCCCCGGATCGATCCAGACTTCTGTGCCCGATTCTAGAGTGAAATACTTAGGACGGCGGTTTGCATCCATCGCCGTATTGACCCAAAGCGCGATCGCCGCCGCCGAAAGAATTGTTGGCACCCGAATTGTCATTGTCTTTTTCTTTTTCGCAACATTTTTCGAGTTAACGGGTGGCGGATCTCCCCCTGTAGTTGGGAACTTAATTTTCTTCCCCGCCAAACTCTTGCCCTTCGAGCGATAAGAAACGCCGTTACCCTTATTATTATCCGATGCTGTACCCGTACCGGTGCCAGTACCCGGCTTGTATTTTGTCACCGCAACATCGGCCGTGGTGGCGATTGTCGGCTTCAGTCCGAAATAGTTGTAAAAGTCTTCTCTGACTTTAAATTCGAGATAGACGTTTGGCTCTACATACGCTTGAACGACGCGAGATTGAATACCTTTTTTGGCAGTCAATTCTTGAGTTATATCGGTTTGTTCCGCCTGAACTTGCGGTTTTGCCATTTATGTTCTCCTTGTTGTTGCAGAGCAACAATTGTTAATTACAGGAATACTTCGGAGGCGTTAGCAACCACACCCGAATCTCCGTAGCTGAGACTGGATGGGATGCTCAAGGAGACTGTGAACAATCCGGTCAATTCGTTCTGTGTGAACTGAGTGATAACAGTTCTGTTTTGGGGATTGGTCGCAGTTGTAGCTTGCAAGTCAGCTATCATTCTTAAGATTTCTAGCAAAGCATCTTCCACAGTTGTAGAAACAATACTGTTAGCAGCTAATTCTGTCATCGCTTTATTTGTAAATTGCTTCCTCAGTCTAACTCCTCAAGCCCTTCACTGACAAGGGTTGTGGCAAACTAATTTCACGAGCAAAACTTATAGAACCTTAAGGTTCTATAAGTTTGTTAAGTCTGATAGAATAAAGTAAGATTTAGTCCTAAAACAAGCAAAAAAAATGACCAATATCACGGCCGGCACCGGCGCAACGATTACAGCAACCACAATCGAGGGTCAATTTCTACAATTAATTGAATACTTTCAGGCTCTGGAATCGGCAGCAGGAAATACCACAAATTTTTTTGCAGGTACTTACGACAGCGACACGTTGACATTTACTGGAAATTTTCAAGTCCCTATTAAGTCTGGCGACTCATTGAGTTTAAATTTTGTCGGCGACCCGGACGCTGCGAGTTTTCCTAGCGGCACGTTTTCTGCTGGAACTACTGGAACCTTTACAGCACCCCTCGCTATTGATTATTTTATCCAAGTAGTAAATCGGCTGATATCAACGCAAAACGACTTAGCAAAAAATCCTACAAAACTTGAAAACATCAGTGCAACCCTCAATTTGAATCGAAAGCAGTTGTCGGGGAATTTCAGCGTGCCTTACACTAAGGCAGCAACCAGCACCGGGATCTCAATAAATGCTGCAACTTACCTCTTATAAGAAACTCATAAAAACCTAGATGGCTGATTATACTTTTCACTCGCTCGTTGAGCCGATCAAGAACAACAGCACCATCCAAACAATTTTGGACGTGGACGCGCTCGCCGCACCGGCTAAAGCCGCGCTAGCTGCTTATGTCTCATCGCTAGGTCTGCCATCAGCGGAAACTCAACACTTAACTTGGGAAAATGTCGGGGTTGCGGTTTTAGTCCGCAGTCTGGCACTGACTTATTACTTGCCCTCGCTGGGCACCCAGACACCGGCCGCCGATGTCAAGCGGACATCGACATTGCGCGACCGGGTGACGGAAATGCAGAAACTGCAATCTGCCTATCCTAAATGCCAGATGCTCATCTACGGGAAAACCTCGCCGTCGGACAATTGGATCTGGCTGAATACCGAAGTCATCCAAAATTCCGGCAACCAGGTTAATACTCTCAAACTTCTGCCCTACATTAACCAGATGGAGGACTTCGCACCCGGTCGCGGATGTGCGATCGGGATTCAGTTTATAGCAGACACCGCGACAAACGCGACGCTTCCCCAAACCGGCGACAGAATTACCGCGCAAGGTTCCGTGTTTGTTGACGTTAACCCGATCGCCGGCGACTCAAAAAAAAATGATGATGTAGGGCAATTGCGGCTAGAGCTTGCGACGCTCCAATTGGCACTGGATGGTCGGCTAACCAACTTGTCAGCAAGCTCATTGCTTGGTAGGACGTCAGGCACGGGAGTAGTGGAGCAAGTTCCGATGTCAACTTTTGCCACTCCCGCGCAAGTAAGCGCTGCGATCGCTTCTTTGCTGGGTGGGGCCACACAAGCGACGCTCGACACGATCGGCGAAATAGGAGCGGCGCTCGGTAACGATGCCAACTTTGCAGCAACCATTACGACTGCACTTGCTGGCAAAGCACCGTTAAACTCGCCTAGCTTTACAGGATTTATTGCGCTAGGTGACAACGTAGCAATCAAAAAAAAATTGATAACAGGAATTACTGCCGCAACACAAGGGGGGACAGTTTCAGTAGCACACGGCATAACAAGTACCAAAATTATTAATATCACCGGAGTTGTTTTTTACGCCACGAACAACACAGTAGCTCTGAATGGCAGACAAATTAATTATTCAACAATGATTGCCACAGATACAACCTATGTAAATGTCACGAATGAAAGCGCAAGCTCGGCAGAAATTTTGTCTAAGCCTTTTTTTGCCGTTATAGAGTACGTACAGTGACAGGTTTTAGGCAAAGTACAACGCAAAAATATTAGTTGTGTATGAAAGACTTTAGTACAAAAAGAACAAGACGCAGCTTGAATTATTTTTCAATTTCTTCTAAGGACATTATTGCAGGTTGCCGATTCCACAAAGTTTAAAAGTGATAGATTTTATTTCACTTTTACCTAAAACCCTAAAATCGTCCAATGAGTAAGATTAATTTCAACACAGAAAATCCGGAAATAGAAATCACCCGCGCCATCGGCAAAAAGAGCGAGGGAAAAATCACGCTCAACACAGAAGGTGGTTCAATCGAAATAGACCTCGGTTTTGCATCAGTCGGTGCGACAACCGACTACGGCGGCGCGATATCTGTCGGGCTATTGGGGCAAGAAATTACTTGGGGTCGCGAGGGCGGCACCATCCACATCGGAATCGGTGGCTTTGCGGTGGATGTGGAAGCGCGCGATTGTATCGTTACCGAGGTCAAGTCAATATTTGGAATAATTGTCGCCCAAAGAAGTTATCCCGATCCGGGATGCAAACCGCCGCCAGAAACTCCGGGAGATGAACCAATCAAGCAACCCGATCCTTCTGACTTTGAACCCATAATTCCCAAAGGGCTAGATACAGACGCTCTAGTCTATGTTCTTATAAAAGCTCAACGGTCGGGATACGGCTACAACTTATCTAATGCATACAAACAGAAAGACGGGCCTGTGAACCTTCGCAGTGACTTTAAGATAGAAAGCGAAATTACGGCAAGCGATATCCCTAAAATCGTCCCGATAAGAAGTCCGTCCTCTTTGCCTTTTAAGGTTTCGGGCAAACTAAAATTGCAGACTGTAGGCTACGAACGACCGAATGGGACGGGGCCTCAATACCCTTTTAGTCGAGTATTAAATGCAACGTTCGGGAACACCCCGCCTACCAGTGCCAACAATCTTTGGTATCAGCCAAACGTTACTTTTTTTGTACTTCGAGTGAGCGGATTGAATCGAGTCGAAGAAGATCGTTTTACTGTATCACCCCACACGACAATCCCAACTCTTCCATACGAACCTGTACCTGTAATTGCCTACGGGCCGGCCCGCCGGATCAGAGATTGGATCACCGGGTTCAACATAGCAGGTAAAGGAGTGCTCAAGAATTTCGACGATTGGCAATTTGTTTTCAACTATCAACAGTTAACTGTTGTCCAAATAATCCCCGTCGGAGAACAAGCGCCAAGCAAACCATTTTTACCAACAGGAAACAAGCCACCAATGAATAATTGCTGTGAAGAAGTTTTAGATATGCTCGAAGATATAAAAGAACCATATGCGGTTGACCGGATTTTAAAAGATAAATTCCCCATCTCGAACATTTTCATGGCCCCAGGATGCGACCCGGCAAGTCAAACTATTGCCAAGAATTTTTACGAAATTTTGCAATGCCTGTTCCGAACACTAGCACACGGCTTAATCTTTGAACCCAGCGTCAATATCAAAGATGCGGACGCGGCAAAAGCCGGCGACCAAGAATTCAAGGCAAAATACCTTAACGCCACGGGATGGGCTTCAGCAGTAGCAGAAGCCTTGCTCGAAGTCAAGGACGACGGCAATGTCAGCACAAATATGGACATCCGAAATGCGTTCGCGGTAACTCAAACCATGGTAGGTTTATCTGATGCAATCTACAGATTAAACGCACTTATTGACTCTATTGGAGTTGAAGTAATTCCCCGAATCGAGACAGTTGACACTCCTTACAATCTGCAAATTCAAATAGGAAAAGGTTTCGGTGAAGGGAACGAGCGACAAATAGACCTCAATCAAGACGAAGCAACCGAAAAATTGTTACCGGAACTGCTAAAAGTTAAGACGAACAAGATAAAAACTGTAGAGACTCACCCGCGCAGTCGCTCAATCAAGGACATACTGGAAAGCATCGAATCAAATTTACCCACTATCAACAATGGCTAAAAGTTCAACAATTACTCAAGGCGACATTAAAATCTATCTGGAGCGAGTCGTTCGCGACGATGTGCGGCAACTCCGCCGCGAAATGGCGATGGAACGGATTAATATTTTAAAAACTGTCGGAGTAGGAAGTTTAGACAATTATATTGAGGAATGGGAGACAGACTTTTCTGGCTCTACAACCTCCACTAAACCCCCAGAAGCTAAAAATAAAAAGCTCAAACGCATCACCAAAACCAAAAGGAATCCTAAATTATGAATCCACCGGCCGGCGTAACTGCCGAAAATTCTAGTCTTGCAATTTCCCTCGGCTTAAAACTTGGCAACTGGTTTCAAGGTATCGGCAGTCAAATTGGCGGCATTCTGTCGCGAGGTCTACTGAACGTAAAAAACTTACTCGGCAACATGGTCAATGGGGCAAAGGAGCTATTCTCGGCCATCGGCCGCGGCGACTGGAATATTTTCAAAAATTGGCTCAAAGAAGATCCGATCGCTGTGGCGGCCGGCGCTGTCGCCGTCATCTTAATCGGCGGTGTTGTTGTCGGTGCTGTTTCGGCTGGGGTGGCGGCTGTCGCCGCTGTTGTCGCGGGCGCGGGAACCATCGGGGGAATAACTCTCGCTGGCATCATGCCGGGATTAGTTCAGGGTGCTGTCTCTGCTGGGGAAGTCATTTACAATTTTGACTTCAACAAGAGCGATGACCAATTGCTTAAGGAGCTCAACCAAGGATTTATCAACTTTGCGGGTGTTGCCGGGGAGAGTTTAGGCCGCTCGCTTGCTAATTTCATCATTGGCGCTGACAAGCTTCCAAAGCTGAGAATAGACCGCAACGCAATGCGAACGTTATTTTTGGTTTTAGAAGACGAGTCGGACACTGGCGAGGAAATCTTACAAGAGCTCAGCACAATCGGCTGGGCCATTTTCAAACTCGCCAAACAAGCCTTGTTTTCGATTGGGTTCATGAACTTTAGGAAATGGGCAAAGCAAAACGTCAAAACTGGCATTCCATGGGTTGACAAAGCTATTGCTAGCTGGGGAACTGGTAAACCGTTAATTATCAGCGAGAAGGTCAACGAGTTCTACCAATCTGTTGAAAAAGACAATGCCGCGTTAGGCAATTTTCTAGAAAATTTTGGGGAAGGTTTTGGAGAGGGAACCAAAGAGGCTGTTATCCGCCGTTTTGTCGCTTATAGCTAGATACGGGAGCATTTAATATGACAAGTGAACGAACACAAGCAAAAGCTGCCAGAATTTTAGCTAAAAGTGATATTACTTTCACTCGCATTGACGGTGAGTCGAGCAACAAACCGTCCGATCAATCCCATTTTGATGTTTATGAATTGACGCTCGACAAAGAAGATGATCCTATTAAAATCGTGATTTCTGGCAGTCAGCCGTTTATCGCGCTGCAAGCGAGCCTTCTGCCGGCAATTCAGCAACTCATCCGCGCCGAGCTTTCCCGCGCTGACTTAGCTCAAATCGTGGGACATCCCTACGGTGACTATGTGGAACAGCACGTCGCCCCCGTTTCGGTACAGATCCATTGGAGGCTTTCAGGCAAGCGGCCCTACGAACCTGTCAAGTTAACTAAGAAGCTCGGCGACAAACCGCCGCCGAGACCTTTCCTCACAATCCCAAATATCCACCGCAGTAAATGCACGTGGGAGAATATTTTGGCAGCAGCGGGGGGCGAAAACGGTTACACATACGGGGGGCATTATGCGGTCGCATTGATGGGCGACAAAACAACCGATGCAAAAATCGGCAAAGGTGGCCAGATGAAAGCCTATGCCAATTCAAAAGGAGCGGCAACTGAGTTAGTAGAGCGCGCTGCCGATTTGAGCAAATCTCGGATTTTGCGACTGGTGCATGGCGAAGAAGTGCGATCGACCAAACCGAAGATAAGAGTATTTCCTGCGTGGTTCTTAATCTTCAACTCTCGGCTGGCACAGAAAAACCGCGAGCTCAATATCAGAACTGACACCGGTCAGAAAATCCAGCTCGGTTACAAACCGACGGATGTTAGGGAAGTTGTCAGCAAGTGTTTGGAGAAGAGCTAGTGCTGAAAGGCGATCGCACTTTACGACAACCAACCGTCACCCATGGGCAGGCAATTTTCAGGCTCGCTCTTAAGTTTGCAGTCTTCCAGTAGTGGCGACGGCGGATGATTCGCATAATGTTTGGCAGCAGCCGGCCACCACTTCCAGGCAATAGCGAATCCACAGCTAAGAATTGTGCGATCGACTATCAGACTGTCAGCAGTGCGATGCCATGGCAGCGGTACAGCAGCAGCCCATCCGTACCGCGCGTAAAGATGAGTTTTCCCCGGTGGAACTTCGACTGGAGACCCGTCAACAAACGGCAAGGATTCTGCGACACGGAACCCGTCGCGGTTTTGGATAACTTCTACCTTTCTGGCGATGCCTTTAAAATAGGTCGCCGAAATTTTAAGGGGTAGTCGTCGCGCTTGTAATTGTTCCGAATAATACCAGCCAAACACCCAACCGCGATCGGTGAAGAACGAACCGGGCGTGAAGTGATTTTCTAGCCATCCCGCAAGCATTCCAAATTCTGCCAAAACTGATTGAATTGTTTCGCGCGCATTGGACTCTGTAACACTGTTAACGAGTTTTTCTATTTCAACCTTTGCGCGGTTCGCTTCGCTGGGAAAAGTTGTACTTAGATATTCTCTAACCGCTTGCCGAAACGTTCTCTTAAATGGCGTTGATCCCATATTCTCATTTTCTCCCGTGCATCCCATCGCTGCCTGTTGCTAGTTTCCAAGTCAATACTAAATTTTGCTAGATCGAGCGCAATTAATGGTGTGGAACCGCCCCACAATTTCCCGCCTCTTTGGGGGTATTCTTCAACAACTAGCGCTATATATTTATAGGTTTTGGCAGCTTCTCTCGTATCGCGGTAAGCGAAACCGTTGATTGAGTAAAAAAAACCGTCAATTATTTTCCCTTCCCATTCAGTTTTCCACAACCGGATAGAGTATTCCTTGTAAAGCATTATTGTCTAGCACCTTACTAGCATTCCAACTAGCACTCCAATGACAAGCAATAGGCAGTAAAAAATTCGATCGGACTTGTTACAGGATAGAACCCGCCAATAAACGTACTCTATAACAGCTTGTCGCGGTTTCATTTTTCCCATAACGTTTTAAACCTCGCGGGGTCTAACGCGGTGTATCGGACGGTATGCTCGATCGACCTGTGCCCCAAATACTCTTGAATCAGCCGGGTGTCGTTACCCTGTGCCGTCAAAGCATAGCCGCAACTGTGTCGCAACATATGATGATGGAAGGGGATTTCAAGTTTCGCGATCGCACAAACCGCCGCTAAAGCTTTTGTCACGCCGTCGCGAGTCAGTACCAACCCCGTCCGGCTGGTGAAAATCCAAGGGCTTTTGGTCGGTTGGCGTGATCGCAGTTTCAAGCAATAGCGGCACTCATCAGCGGCCATCGGATGTACTCCTGAGTTGCTACCTTTAAGCCGCTTGATGTGGATGCGGGCTTCTTCCAGTTCGACTTGATCCCACTTTAAACCGATTAATTCACTAATCCTAAGACCGTGGCGATAACTTAGTAGTATAATTAAGTAGTTACGAGTAGCCAAGAAAGTGTCTTTATTCGCCTTTGTAGCAGTTAGCAGGCGTGTTATCTCGGATTCTAGTAAATACTCCCTGTCTCTCCGAGAAGCGTTAGTCGGTCTACCCATTCTACAATTTGCCATAAAAACCGTGTCAATTCTAGCTCTCTAAAGCCTTGTAAATGCGTTAATTCTAGCACTCTCGCTCTGCATAACACACATTTTGTATAGTCTAAGTTGTGAGAGTGTGGCGAGAGTGTAGGAAGTGCTGGAACTGTTGGAATCGCGGGATCAGAAGCTCCTAGCGCTTGCAGGGTAAAGAGTCGAGAGTCGAGAGTTCGGAGTGTTTTGGGCGATCGCTCCGAAGCGGGCTCAAGAAAAGCGAACTCAGCAAGTAGAATTAGCACTCGCGTTCGTACTTGCCCTGACTGTAGCCTTCTATATAAGATTTTTCATTGATTGCCGGCGGACTGCCATCATATCCCGCTTGCATTCCAAGTCCCTCCATCCAGCCCTGCATATAAGCAATATTGGCGGGGTATTCTGGAAATTTGAGATCGGTTGCATCCGAGAAACCTTCGTGCCAGTCGTCATAATTCAAGTCGGGCTTTTTGTCGGGGTGAATCTTCCAAGAACTTTGCATAGGTAGGCAGTGGGGACTCCTTACAGATAGAGTGCTTCGGACGGTGAGGAGCGACTCCCGATCGGCTACATTTGTCTGTGGTTAGATTCTGGAATTGACACAATTGCATTGCTGCTAGCGAACTCTTTACGGCAAGTCTCACATATCCTGAATCCGACTATTGGAACCCTAGACCATTATATGAGGTTTCGCGCGTGGAGTATGTCACAGTATGTCGATCGGCCTAGTCGCCGCTATATTCTATAGTAGTCGTAAAAAATTCCAGCATGAAAGAAAGTCGGGCAACGATCGCGCAAGCCCGATTTAACGGATTCAACGGATAGAAGAGACCTCTTCCATAAATAGTTCGATCTGTTAACCGCAGAGTTCAACCAAAAGACAAAGATAAACGCAAATAATTCACTAATTGAAAGCGAATGAGTGCAAAACGTCTAAGCAAGAATGAGGTCAAAAAAAATATTTTTTCCCAAACAAAAAGCGCCCCTATTTCTAGGAGCGCTTTTTGTTAATCTCAGACTAAAACTTAGCCGTTGATAGAAGGAGCAACCATTGCTACAGGAGTTGTATCAGCAGCAGCCAAGTCAAGCGGGAAGTTGTGAGCGTTGCGCTCGTGCATTACTTCCATACCCAAGTTAGCGCGGTTGATCACATCAGCCCAGGTATTGATACCACGACCTTGAGAGTCGATAATCG
>NZ_JADEWT010000070.1 GCF_015207505.1 Tychonema sp. LEGE 06208 | reverse complement strand
TGGTTGGTATGTGGCTAATGCTGCGCTGAGTTTTTGGATTTCTTGCCATAGCTCTACTATCAAGGCTTCTTTTGCCTCGTTCGATAGTTGCTTGATTGTCGGGGAGTTTTTCCATTCCTTTATCTAATGTCTATCTCGTCTTCTTGTCAAGGGGGTTGAGCAATTACCCTAATTTTTTATAAACACATATAGCGGTTATCAAAAAAGTGAGGTATGCCCTAGGCCCACCCTTCGACTTCGCTCTTCGGGCAAGATGCCCGGTTTGGCCTATGCCCTATCAAATAGATGTGCGATTAATCGGTACAGCTTCCGGAGATATTCTTGCTACAGCTAAATCAGTAGGAGAAGCGGATCAAAGCGATTCCAATTTTTCTGTCCGAGGTATTGGTGGTAATTCCGGCAGTAGCAATGAAGACGGACTTTTGAGCGCGGCAGTTGATAAAGCGGTATCCCAAATGGTGACTAAACTGGCAGAAGTATTCAAAAAATTGCCGTAAAATAATCATACCAAGTTCGGTTAAAAAATTCGACATTCCTCAAGATGTCAGGATGGGAAAGACGAAGTTGTATCCTTTCTTAGAAAGATGAGCTGCTAGGAGTGGGCATAGGGCATCGGGCATAGGGCATCGGGCTATCCTCACCACGCTTGAGAACCGCTATACCCCAGAAACCTGGTTTCTCTAACAACCATCAGTTGACAGTTATCTAACTGTAAAAAAACCAGATTAGGAGTGTGTATTTCACAAACCCGGAATACGCTGTATGTCAGCGAAAAATAACAGACAGTGCCTCAACAAGTGGATGTTTCATCTCTCTCTTCTCTTCCTCTGTGTTCTCTGCGCCCTCTGCGGTTAAATAATTCCGATTCAACCGGAAACGATATCAGCCCAAAAAACATCCTCAACTATTGAGGGTGACAAAAAGTTTTTCCGAACAGATTCGGATTATTGCCAATCGCCGAAATCTTGATTGAGAAACTCGTGCATTCTCTGCCAAACTCGCTCCAGCAAATCTGGCGCGCTAACATCAAACCATTCAATTTCAGGATAAGCTCGAAACCAAGTTCGCTGTCTCTTGGCAAATTGCCTCGTGTGCAAAATTGTTAATTCCTTAGCTTGATTCAGAGTAATCTCGCCAGCCAAATATTGTTTAATTTCCTGATAGCCCAGCGTGTTCAATAAAGGCAATTCGCAGCCGTATTTTTTAGACAAAAATTCTACTTCACTCACCCAACCGCGTTCTAACATTTGTTCGGTGCGCTGTTTGATGCGATCGCCCAAAATATCAATATCACAATCCAACCCTATTTGTAAAATAGGATAATTCGGAGGAATTTCGCCCTGCTGTTCCGAAATCGAGCGCCCGGTGACATAAAATACTTCCAGCGCCCTTAAGGTTCTGAAGGAATCATTCAGGTGAATTTTCTCCGCTGCAGAGCGATCGACCTGCTGCAAGATCGCGTAACATTGAGATTGTCCTAGTTCCGCAAGTTGCGATCGCAATTGGGGCATCGGTGCAACCCTCGGAATTTTCAAACCCCTGACAATCGATTTAATATACAAACCAGTCCCTCCCACCAACAACAGCGGGGGAGAAACCGGAACATCGATATCAGCAATTATTTTTTGAGCTTGCTGCTGGTACTCCGCCAGTGTTAAAGTTTCTGTCGGATCGCAGATATCAATTAAGTGATGCGGTACCAAAGCGCGATCGGTTTTTGTAGGTTTTGCAGTCCCGATGTCAAATTCGCGGTACACTTGACGGGAGTCCGCACTCAAAATTGCCGATCGCAGTCGTGAAGCCAAAGCCAAAGCCACTCCCGACTTCCCCGTCGCCGTCGCCCCACAAATCGTAATTAATCTAAACATAAGCCGTCGCAGATTTCAAAAGCATATTTCATTTCGCTATAAAAACCGTCAAATCCTCTCCCCAACTCTCTTCCTCTCCACTTTCCCTTCTCTCCATCCACTCATTCACCGCGTCGCACCAGGAAAGTCGCGAAGCAATCTCACAACTATTCGCCTCCGTCCCCCTAATAAATTTCCATTTAGAATGCCCTAGCATCGCCATTAACCGTTTTGTGCTATAATTTTAGGAGTTTTTCCATTTTAGAAGCTTTTGGGGCTTTAGACCTCATTATTGGAGCTATTTTGTATGACCAGCAGCTACAGCGCCGACCAGATTCAAGTTCTCGAAGGTCTCGAAGCAGTCCGCAAACGACCCGGGATGTACATCGGTACAACCGGCCCGCGAGGACTCCACCATCTAGTTTACGAGGTTGTGGACAATTCCATCGATGAGGCGCTGGCTGGCCACTGCACTCACATCGAGGTTGACTTCAACGCCGATGGTTCAGTCAGTGTCACAGATGACGGCCGCGGTATTCCCACCGGCATCGTTGCCAAGACTGGCAAATCGGGAATAGAAACAGTAATGACTGTACTGCACGCCGGCGGTAAATTTGGCGGCGGCGGTTACAAGGTTTCTGGAGGATTGCACGGTGTAGGTATTTCGGTTGTAAACGCGCTTTCGGAGTGGGTAAAGGTTACAGTTTGGCGCGACCAAAAAGAACATTTGCAGCGCTACGAAAGAGGCTTTCCAGTCACCGAACTTGACGCAAAGCCCAGCAAAGGAAATCGCACCGGTACTTCAGTTTGTTTCCTGCCAGACACTCAGATATTCAGCACTGGCATTGAGTTCGATTACGCTACGGTTTCCGGACGCTTGCGAGAATTGGCTTATTTGAATGCGGGCGTGAGAATTACGTTTAGCGATCGGCGTTTGGAATTGCTCAAAAGTAGCGAACCGCGCATCGAAACCTATTGTTACGAAGGCGGAATCAAGGAATATATCACCTACATGAACCGCGACAAGCAGCCCCTGCACGAAGAGGTGATCTACGTGCAAGGAGAACGCAACAACGTGCACGTAGAAGTATCTTTGCAGTGGTGCGTCGATGCTTTTAGTGACAACGTTCTCGGTTTTGCTAACAACATTCGGACGATCGACGGCGGTACGCACTTAGAAGGTTTGAAGGCCGTTTTGACGCGGACGATGAATTCGATCGCCCGCAAGCGCAACAAAATCAAAGAAAACGAGCCCAACCTCGCCGGCGAAAACGTCCGCGAAGGTTTGACAGCAGTAATTTCCGTCAAAGTTCCCGATCCAGAATTTGAAGGCCAAACAAAAACAAAACTAGGCAATACAGAAGTTCGGGGAATTGTCGATTCCTTGGTAGGCGAAGTATTGACCGAATATTTAGAATTTCGCCCCCAAGTAGCCGACGCTATTTTGGAAAAAGCAATTCAGGCATTTAAAGCCGCAGAAGCAGCCCGCCGCGCCCGCGATTTAGTCCGCCGCAAATCCGTCTTAGAATCGTCTCCTTTGCCCGGAAAATTAGCGGACTGTAGCTCCAGAGACCCCGCCCTGTCTGAGATATACCTGGTCGAAGGCGATTCAGCCGGGGGCTGTTTTTTTTCATCTCAGCAAATAATATTAGCTGACGGCACTACAAAAACTATCAAAGAGATAGTTGACGAACAAGCAGAAGGCAAAGAACACTTTTGCTACACCATTCGCGAAAGTGGAAACATAGGGTTTGAGCGGATAACTAACGCTCGCATGACTAAAGCAAATGCTGAAGTTGTCAAACTGACATTAGACAATGGCGAGACAATCACTTGTACTCCCGATCATCCGTTCATGTTGCGGGATGGTACCTACAGAGCAGCAGCCATGCTGACACCGGACGATTCCTTAATGCCCCTCAACCGCCAGTTGTCTAAAAAGAACCAAAATGGGCAGGGACTTAACGGTTACGAAATGGTTTGGAACCCCAACAGTGACAAGTGGATTTACAGTCATTTGCTATCGGATTTCTACAACCTGAAACATCAGGTTTATCAAGCATCTGACGGCAATCACCGCCACCATGTTGATTTCAACAAACTCAACAACAATCCGACCAATATTCATCGGATGTCCGCTCAGGCTCACTTGGCTTTACACCGCGCCAATCTTGAGAAAACATTGCACAGGCCAGATGTCATTGAAAAGAGCCGTCAAGCTCACATGACTGATGAATTTCGGGCGATGATGAAAGAGCGGATGCAGCATCCTGAAACCAGACAAATTCTGTCTGAACAGGCAAAAGCTCAGTGGGAAGATGAAGAGTATAAAGCTTACATGACGAGCAAGTGGCGTGAGTTTTACGAGACGAATGAAGCTTATCGCGAGCAAAATAATGAACTGCTCAACCAAGCGCAGCAAGAGTATTGGAGCTCCGAAGAAAACCGTTTGGCTCAGTCGGAACGGGTTCGCAATCATTTTGCTAACAATCCTGAAGCGCGGGAGGCTAATTCGCAATTTGCCAAGGAGCAGTGGAAAGATCCGGAATTGTTGGACTGGCGCCGTGAAAAAACTAAGGAACAGTGGACACCGGAGTTTCGCCGCCAACGCAAAGCTGCTTTGAACGAAACTTACTACCGGAAAACTCTGGAAATGTTGAAGTATGTGGAGTTGCAAAAAGGCTGTATTAATGTAGATTATTACGATGCTTGCCGCCGGACGAAAAAGGATAAGTGTTTGTTGAAGTACCAAACTTTTTGCGATCGCTACTTTGGCGGAGATCAATTGCTGGCTCGCCAAGCTGTTCGCAATTACAACCACCGCGTTGTGTCGATCGAACATTTGGAGGAACGGTACGATGTTTACGACATCGAAGTGCCTAACAGTCACAACTTTGCATTAGCTGCGGGAGTTTTTGTCCACAACAGTGCGAAACAAGGGCGCGATCGCCAATTCCAAGCAATCCTGCCTTTGCGCGGTAAAATTCTCAACATTGAGAAAACCGACGATGCCAAAATCTACAAAAATAACGAAATTCAATCGTTAATTACAGCCCTAGGTTTGGGCATCAAAGGTGAAGAATTCGATCCGGGTCAATTGCGGTATCACCACATCGTAATTATGACTGACGCTGACGTAGATGGTGCTCACATCCGCACGCTGTTGCTGACTTTCTTCTACCGCTATCAGCGGGCACTTGTAGAACAAGGTTACATCTATATTGCTTGTCCTCCTCTCTATAAAGTGGAACGGGGCCGGAATCATTATTATTGTTACAGCGATCGCGAAATGAACAATCTCATCCGCAACGAATTTCCGGCGAATGCTAACTACACCATCCAGCGGTTCAAAGGTTTGGGCGAAATGATGCCGACACAGTTGTGGGATACCACGATGAACCCGGAAACTCGGACGCTGAAAAGGGTGGAAATTGAAGACGCCGCTGAGGCCGATCGCATCTTTACGATCTTAATGGGCGATCGAGTCGCCCCCCGCCGCGAATTTATCGAAACCTACGGCCCCAAACTCAATATGCTCGACTTGGACATTTAAATTAGTCATTAGTCATTAGTCATTAGTCATCAGTCATTAGTTATTAGCTAACAGCCAATGACTGGCGACTGATGACTAAACTTTTTTTGCCCGCGTGATGCCTTCTGCCGTTTGGGGCGATCGGGCATCACGGCCGTTCGATCGCTCTAGATTTTGTTATAAAAATTAATACAATCTCTCATCAAATCGATATAAGGTAAATACTTAGGTAATTTTTAGATTTTTGACCCATCCATCAGCTACCACAAAAATAGAAGGTTGGACAATATAGCATGAGCATCAATTTAGCGACCAAATTGCGTGAGGGAACCAAAAAGTCCCACACTATGGCAGAAAACGTTGGTTTTGTCAAGTGTTTTTTAAAAGGCGTTGTAGAAAAAACTTCTTACCGGAAGTTAGTAGGAAACCTCTACTTTGTCTACTCGGCAATCGAAGAGGAAATGGAACGCCAAAAGCAGCATCCGGTTATTTCAAAAATTTACTTTTCTGAGTTGAATCGCAAACAAAGCTTAGAGCAAGATTTGTTCTACTACTACGGTGCCAATTGGCGCGAACAAGTAGCTCCGTCAGCCGCAGCGAAAGCTTATGTGCAGCGGATTCACGAAATCTCTGCCACAGCACCGGAACTGTTAGTCGCTCATTCTTACACTCGCTACCTCGGCGATTTGTCCGGCGGACAAATCCTGAAGGGAATTGCCCAGCGGGGGATGAATCTTTCCGAGGGAGAAGGCACTGCTTTTTATGAATTCCAGGATATTCCTGATGAAAAAGAGTTTAAGAATAACTACCGTCAGGCAATGAACGAACTGCCGATTGACGAAGCTACAGCAGAGCGAATTGTTGATGAAGCTAATGCAGCTTTTGGCATGAACATGAAAATGTTTATGGAATTAGAAGGCAATTTGATTAAAGCAGTCGGTCAGATGCTGTTCAATACCCTAACGCGGAAGCGCGGCGGCGGCAATACCGAATTGGCTACTGCTGAGTAAGTTAAGGTCTGCAGACGATAATTTTGAACCTCGTTTAAGAGGAAAAATTAAAATCCTGGGGGTTTGATGGCTCGTTTCACAGTCACCAAAGCTCCAGGATTTTGCATTGCGGGCGATTTCCTACAGGATAGTTACCAAAAAGTTGGGTCTAAAACCCCGTCCTTATAGGACGGCTTTAATTACGAGAAGTGTGGAGACTTGTTAAGTATACAGACTTATAGGTAAAAATTTGAGCAAAAGTGATAAACTATTCCAATGATAGTTTTAGAGTTTAAGTTGAAAGGCAAAGCGGAGCAATATCGAATCATCGATGACATGATTCGGACGGCTCAATTTGTCCGAAACAAGGCTCTTAGACATTGGGTAGACAATCAGGGAGTCAAGTTAGTAGACCTGTACAAACAATGCGCCATCATGGCGAAAGAATTTGAAGGGGCAGGCAAGCTTAACTCAATGGCGCGTCAAGCGATGGCCCAACGTGCCATTTTTGCTATTCAACGTTTCTTCGCCAATTGTCAGACCAAAAAGCCAGGGAAAAAAGGATATCCACAATTCAAAAAGCACAGTCGCTCTGTAGAGTACAAGACATCGGGATGGAAGCTTTCTACCGATAAAAGATGCCTGACTTTCACAGATGGTTTTGCCGCTGGAACCTTTAGATTGCTCGGTAGTCGGGACTTGCATTTCTCGGCACCTACGGAGATTAAGCGAATTAGGGTAGTGCGTCGTGCCGACGGCTATTATGCCCAATTCTGCATCAACATCGAACGAAAAGAGGAACCCGTTTCTACTGGTAAAACTATTGGCATAGATGTGGGATTAAACCACTTCTATACTGACAGCGACGGTGAAACAGTTCCTAATCCTCGGTATCTCCGCCAAAGCGAAAAAGCTTTGAAGAGATTGCAGAAGCGAGTTTGTCGGAAAAAGAAAGGCTCCAAAAGCCGGAAAAAAGCAATCAACAAGTTAGGAAGAAAGCACCTAAAGGTTAGTCGGCAGCGCAAAGACTTCGCCATTAAGACGGCATTGTGCGTAGTAAAGTATAACGATTTTGTAGCCTGCGAAGACCTTCAAGTGCGTAATATGGTTAAAAACCATAAACTTGCTAAATCAATTAGTGATGCTGCGTGGTCACAATTTGCTGAATGGTTGGAGTATTTTGGGAAGGTGTACAGCAAAACAGTTATTGCTGTTCCACCACAATACACATCTCAGGAATGCTCAAACTGTGGCAATATTGTTAAGAAAACTTTATCAACCCGAACGCATATTTGCGGTTGCGGAACGATACTAGATCGCGACCACAACGCTGGAAGAAATATTTTAGCAAAGGGTTTGAAAGCCCGTGCAGGAATCAATTTAAATACGGTGGGGCACACCGGAATTCACGCTGGGGGACAGAACGATCTCTACTCGCTGGTGGCGACAAAACAGAGATAAGTTCGACTGGCTGATCCAAGAATCCCCTCGCCTCGATAGCAGGGGAGTGTCAAGCTTCATATCGTTTCCGGTAGCATCGGAATGATTTAACCGCAGAGGGCGCAGAGAACACAGAGGAAGACAAGAGAGAGATGAATACAGAACGATGAAGCGCGGATTTGATCTGACTCGATTTTATAATTGGGATGCTACCGGATTTGATATCACGAGTTTTTGCAGAGGAAAGAAAGATTAGCTGCAGTAAGATGAGTTCGCGCGTGCGGACTTCAATCCGCTCCTTTTGACGGACTCGCATTCCGCACGCGCGATCCGTTTTTGTTATGGTAATCGATCGCACCCTAGGACTTCTCTGGGATGGCACGGGCATTTTGGCATCCCCAAAAATTAAATTTTAATCCAGAACAAATATTACCTTCCCATGCCACGATTCGGAGGCCCCTCGTCACGGACTGGTAAAGAAGTTGGCCTTACCTGTCGTTCCAAATACTTGCTCAAAGCGTAAGCGATATCCCCGCGAGTCATCGGCTTCAAAGGATTAATTTTATTGGTTCCAATATCAACATTCACAAACCCTTCATAAAGTGCAGTAGCCATAGACTTTCTAGCCCAACTAGGGATTTCCCCTGCATCTGGATACTTACTTAAAATCTCGCCAACAGTCGCGTCGGGAAACTGAAAAACACCGTAGGCTTGAGCAAAAATTGCCAAAGCTTCAGCACGAGTCACCCTTTGATTAGGGAAAAACATTCCGTCGCGATATCCGCTCATTGTTCCCGTTTTCAAAGCAGTTTGAATCGCACTGTAAGCCCAGTAACTCTTAGCTACGTCCGGCAATTCCATATCCGGTTTCTGAGCTGTTTTCCGCCGTTCCAAACCAAAGGTTTTTACTAAAATAACCGCCAAATCAGCGCGGCTGACAAGACCCTCAGCATTAAAATTGCCGCTAGGATCTTTATTCATCAATCCAGCACTAACAACCCGATCGATCGGGTCAATACTTTGTTGAGCTTGAACCACCGTTGGCACTCCTTGCGCTAGCGCGATCGCAAAAAAAACACACACTAACGTTTTCACTATTTTAATCCTTTGTGCTACGACTGAACGAAGTTCGACAACAGATTCGCTCCAGGGATTTAATGGATGCAGGGAAGATTCGTCCTGACTCGTACTGACTTGTACGGCACCGTCGAAGTAGCGTAGCCGAATTAAGACAAAAGAGGGCAGAGAGAAAATTCAAGTGTTCGCTTAACACCACTTAAAAATCAAAAAATTGCTTCCGGCAAAGCGCCCTGCATTTTACCCAACCAATCAATCAAATTATCCAACTGCTTTTGGGCAGTCAAAACCGCCATACCTCGAATAGTAACCTTCCCCTTGCTGTAGACAAAACGAGAGCGCAAATGTTCCGGCAAATTAGCTTTTAGCAAATTCCAAGCAGGCTCCTCCATCGGCGTTTCCAAAACAATGTGCTGCTTGTTCTCCGGTTTAATCCGAGAAAAACCGATTTGCTTGGCGATTTGTTTGAGTTCGACAATGCGGATCAGTTGCTGGGCCGGCAGAGGAATGGGCCCGTAACGATCGCACCAATCGGCCCGAATTTGCTGCAAATCTGCTGAATTATTAGCAGAAGCCACAGAGCGGTAAGCGCTCATCTTTTGATCCAAATCCCCAATATAATCAGCAGGAATAAACGCCGTCAAACTGAGGTCTATTTGTGTATCCTCAACCTTCGGAATTTCCTGACCTTTAATTTCGCGAATGGCCTCCTCTAACATTTCAGCATACAAATCAAAACCGATCGCCTCCATTTGACCGGACTGTTCGGTACCCAAAACATCACCAGATCCCCGAATTTCCATATCTCGGACAGCCAACTGATAGCCTGAACCCAACTGCGCGAACTCTTGAATTGCCCGCAACCTCTGCCTTGCAGCATCCGAAAGCTTATTCTGCTTCGGATAAAATAGCCAAGCATGAGCTTGAATCCCCGCGCGCCCCACCCGTCCCCGCAACTGGTAAAGCTGACCCAAACCAAACCGCTGCGCGTCTTCAATCAAAATAGTATTGACGCGGGGAATATCCAAACCAGACTCAATAATCGTCGTGCACACCAAAATATCGAACTGAGCGGCACTAAAAGTCAGCATGATAGATTCTAGTTCCGAAGCATCCATTTGACCGTGGGCGATCGCAATTCTCGCCCCCGGAACCATTGTTTGCAACGTATCCGCCAACTCATCAATCCCCTCAATCCGGGGCACAACATAAAAAACCTGACCGCCCCTGTCCAACTCTTGACGAATAGCAGTCCGCACAACTTCCAAATCGTAGGGCGCTAAATGAGTTTGAATCGGGCGGCGGCTTGGTGGCGGAGTCGCAATCAAACTCATCTCCCGAATCCCCGACAGCGACATATACAAAGTCCGGGGAATCGGAGTCGCAGTCAGAGTCAGCACATCAACTTCTGTTTTGAGGGCTTTAATCGCTTCCTTTTGCTTCACCCCAAACCGCTGTTCTTCGTCCACCACCAACAGGCCCAAATCGCGAAATTTAATCGCCTTGCTCAAAACAGCTTGAGTGCCAACAATCACGTCTAACTCCCCAGTGGCCAAGCGCTTGTGAATCTCCCGGCGCTCGGTTTCTGTGCGAAAGCGATTGAGCAAACCAACTTGGATCGGATAAGGCGAAAAACGCTCTGAGAGGGTGTGATAGTGCTGTTGGGTCAAAATCGTCGTCGGTGCGAGCAAAGCCACCTGCTTGCCCGCTGTAACCGCCTTAAAAATAGCTCTGAGAGCGACTTCCGTCTTGCCAAAACCGACATCGCCGCAGACCAGGCGATCCATCGGTCGATCGCCCTCCATGTCACGTTTCACATCAAAAGTAGCCTTCAACTGATCCGGCGTTGGCTGGTACGGAAAAGAATCCTCCAACTCTTGCTGCCAAGGCATATCGGGAGGAAAAGCATAACCTTGTTGTTTAGCTCTTTTAGCGTAAAGATTCAGCAAATCCACTGCCAATTTCTTAACAGCTTTGCGAACTTTTGTCTTAGTTTTTTCCCAAGTTTGACCTGTCAGCTTGTTGAGATCCGGTACTTTATCGCCTACAGTCCGAAACCTCGACAGCGCGCCCAACTGATCTGCAGCGACTCTGAGAGTACCATCAGCGTATTGCAGCACCAAATATTCACGAGTTTCGCGATCGATCGTCAAACGTTCCAACTTGAGAAACTTGCCAACTCCGTGCTGGCGGTGCACCACAAAATCCCCCGGACTCAGCTTGTGCGGGTCAACCTTTTTAGAAGCAGCGCGGCGGCGCTTGCGGACATAGCTAAAAGTTGCCAAAGAATGCTGGCCGTAGAATTCGCGATCGGTAATTAAAACAATCCGAAAAGTCGGCAGGATAAACCCTTCCAATTCAGCCAGCCCGTTGTATTTCAAAGCTACGGGAACGTGCTGCAACTGCAATTTGTCGATCGCCAAAAAGTCGCGCGGATTCACCACAAACTGAGCCGGACAGTCGTGTTCCGACAGCAGAGCAACAGAGCGGCTCGGTTGAGCCGAAACCATAAACACCGTAAAACCCCGATCGCGCTCTTCCCGGAGCATTTGAGAGAGTTTAGCAAATTGGTGAGGCATCACCGGCACAGGCCTGCTGGCCAAATTAATCGGAGGCGATAGCTGCTCGCCCCCTGCAGAAATTTTAATTTTTCGAGTAGCAGAATCTTCTGCCAATTCAGAAACTTCTAACCTGTAAAAAACAGCTACATCCGCCATCAATTCAGCAAAACTGCGGTGAATTTTGGGAACTTTCAAACTAGCAATTGGCAATCTTTCCGTTTCATCACTTACTGCTTCTGATTCCCGGTTGCAACTTTCCCACTGTTCCTGTGCGTTCTCGAACCAGCGGTCGCTGTGAGCTTCGCACCCGGCAGGTTCGTCAACCACAACTAAAGTATTTTCCGGCAAATAATCCAACAAAGATGCGGGTTTCTCGAAGGCCAAACCCAACAACCGCCTAATAACCTTATCTTCCCCTTCCTCTTTCTCTTCCTTAGCGCCCTTCGCGTCTTCGCGGTTCGTTTTTAAATTCCCGGTTTCGACTAAAACTGCTTTAATAATTGTGTTAAAATTAGTAGGAGTTAAAACTAATCGATCGACCTTATCGAGCGATCGCTGCGAAGACGGATCGAACTCGCGCATTTGTTCCAAATTATCCCCGAACCATTCGAGCCGCACCGGCAACTCCGCCGCCACCGGAAACACATCGACAATATCGCCCCGGCGGCTCCACTGGCCCTCAGTTTCTACCAAATTCACGCGATCGTATCCCATCGACGCCAGTTGGCGGTCAAGTATCTTGGAGTCTTGAACTTCGCCTCGCTTCAGCGTCAGACAGTAAGGCTCAAAAGCACTTCGAGGTGGCAAATGAGGCTGCAGGGATCTTTCTGTGGCGACAATGGCGATCGGCTTGGACTGATTGGCGGTTTTTTCTTGCTTGTCCACCAAATCCGCCAGCACCTGCATTTGTCCCCAAGTCATTTCGTTCTCGTCGGAGTAGGATAGCTCGTAGGGCGAAGCTTCGGAAGTCGGGTAAAAATGTACGGTTTGCCAGCCCATCGCTTCTAGAGAGGCTACCCAGCGCCCTGCTTCTTCCAGAGTTGCTGTCACGACTAATAGGTTTCGCTCTTCTTCCTGGGCGAGGGCGGAAGCTACCAAACCTTTAGGTAAGCGGGCTAGACCTGCCAATTGCAAGCAGTGATGCCGTTTGAGCTTGTTGAGAAGTTCTATTGCTAGGGGCGATCGCCCCAAAGTACGAATTATTGAAGAGAAAGTCATGGGCTGTTAGTTTTAATCCCCGATGGGCGAAGGCTCTTCCCCGCGGCCTGCTAAGTAAGTTCGATTGTACGACAAACATCTATCATTGTGGCGATCGGCTGTTGGCAGTGCCACTCAACTACAGGTAGATTTCTGCTAGAGGCTTTCTATAAAAATCTCGAACTTGCGATCGCAGCCAGCCAGTTCCGTTAATCTAGGGACAGGTCGATCGCCAAATCGAGATTGTCGATCTAGATTGACACAGATCCCAGATTGTGGATTCAATTCAATCTAAAATCTAAAATCGACTAACCCGGCAGTGCGCTTCGCCTTTACCACCGATAATTTGAGAAATGTCCCCAAGTACCGACCTTCTGATTGTTCTCCTGCTGGTTTTCCTCAATGGCGTGTTTGTGATGTCAGAGATGGCCATCATCTCAGTACGGAAGGTGAGACTGCAACAGATGGCAAACCAGGGTTCGCTCAATGCCCGTGTAGCGCTGGATCTGGCTAATGCCCCCAATCAGTTCTTGCCGACTGTTCAAATCGGGATTACGCTGCTGGCTATCCTGTCCGGCGCTTTCGGAGAAACGACGATTGCTAAAAGAGTAGAGCCTCTGTTGCGCTTGATTCCGGCTTTGGAACCCTACTCAGGGGCGATCGCCTCAGTCATCGCAATTTTAACCATAACTTATCTCACCATAATTATTGGCGAACTCGTGCCGAAGCGCCTCGCCCTCAACAACCCCGAGCCGATCGCCTCCAGTGTCGCTATTCCGATGCGAATGCTGTCCAAAATTGGCGCTCCCGCCGTTTATGTTTTAAGTTATTCCACTGACTTAATCTTGCGGATTATGGGGATTGTGCCTTCCACAGAACCGCAAGTTACAGAGGAAGAAATTAAAGTTTTAATAGAGCAAGGCACCGAGGCCGGAACTTTTGAAGAAGCCGAACAAGACATGGTAGAAAGAGTCTTTCGTTTGGGCGATCGGCGAGTCAGCGCCTTAATGACTCCGCGGCCCGATCTTACTTGGCTCGACCTCGACGACTCAGTAGAAGAAAACCGCCAAAAAATGCTCGGCAGCGGTCATTCTCGGTTTCCTGTTTGTCAGGGCGGACTCGATAATGTTGTCGGTTTAGTACACGTTACCGATATGCTGTCTCGCACTTTGACCGGTCAACCCCTCGATTTAAGTGCTTCTTTACGCAGGCCTTTATTTGTGCCTGAAAGCACGCGCGGTTTAAAAGTATTAGAGCTTTTTAAGCAATCTAGCAATCAAATTGCCTTGGTGGTTGACGAATACGGAGTCATTCAAGGATTGGTGACAGTTAACGACATTTTAGTCGAACTCGTTGGCGACTTTCCTTCAATAGAAGATGCCGACGAACCCCAAGCAGTTCAGCGCGAGGACGGTTCTTGGCTGTTAGACGGAATGCTCCCGGTTGAAGATTTCTTTGAATTATTTGGAATTGATGAAATATCGTCAGAAAATAGGGGTAGCTACCACACAATGGGCGGTTTTGTGATTACAAATTTGGGGAAAATTCCGACAGCAGCGGAGCATTTTGAGTGGAACGGTTTGCGCGTCGAAGTGGTGGATATGGACGGCAACCGAGTTGATAAGATATTGGTAATGCCGATCGACTCTGTGGGCGATCGGGCTAAAACCGAAGCAAATACCTAAAATTTGCGATCGGCGGTAGGGTGCGTCGCTATCGATAATCCTCAACAAAGAGCGACTATTTCGAGCGACGCACCTGTTATTTTCAACGATGGAGGAAACAACCAGGACGTTCACTGGGCCCATTTTTTTTCTTCAGCAAGCTTTTTTATCAATAGTATCAGGTGCGTCGCTACTCGAAAAGTCGATCGACCTTGAGGATTTTTCATAGCGACGCACCCTACGACTACTCAAGAAAATAACTAATAACTAATGACTAATGACTAATGACTTCTTACAAAAATGAGATGCTTTCCTACTTCTTCTTACTCCTAGCCTCATTTTTCTGCAAATATTCCAGAATAGAACGGCCCACATAATTGCTAAAGATCGCCTGTCCAGCTTGATTGTAATGACAGCAGCTATCTACATAAACAACATCTTTAGTCTTGTCGAACACCTTGACCCCATTGAAAATAGTGATATTATTTTTTTGTAAATTAGGAAACTTACTCAAAAGAACCGGATAGCCAATTTCCACAGCCTTAGCATAAGGAGTATCCTTGTTAAAAGCAATCTGCTTTTCAGCTTCACCAAACACCCTTTTTGTCTGATAATATTGATTGGGCTGGAGAACCTGAAAATACGGCACATTGCTAGCAGACAGAACTTTGTGCATAAAAATTGAACTTTTTGCCCACTGCGATGCAATTTGTTCAAAAGCTGCTGAATCCTCTAAAACAGACTTATTAGTATTCATATAAATAACGCTACCGCTGTCATCTTTTTGGGGTTTAGTCCGTTCCTTCTCAAAGGCGATCGTATCTTTGCGATAATTGTTGACTAAACTTTGAACGTAAACAGAAATCAAAGCATCGCACGCAGCCAAAGAACAGTGTTCCAAACTTTCCAACCCCTGATTAATCTTAGTTTTAGTTTCTTGAATTCTCAGAGTTGTTTTCATAGCTTTTACAGAAAGACTATTATTCGCTAACTGAGTCAGTGGCATAAGGTGTTGGATACTTGGCATCGCCAGGTCGATTTTATTTTTATTGTTCAGATTAGAAAGTGCTACTTCATTAAATCCATCTATATTCACAACCATATCTAATTCTTGACCTAAGGCCAAAAAATAGTTTAAAATCAATAACTGTTGCGGCTGTTTGTAGCCTCCCGTAGCAAAAGACAAAATTACAAATTCTTTATCCTTTAAACCGGGAAGTTGCTTGAGGTATTGAGGTAAAATTTTATTTTGAACTTCAAATATTCCATAATTAGAAGCCACAGAACCGCCAAAAACTCCAATGATAAATTGATTGGGCTTGGTTTTTTTGAACGGATAATCGTAGGGAGACATAAACCCGTAATTGTTAACTTTAAAACCGGGGCGAAAATCGGGGCCAGGTTTTTCAATAAATCCAAAAAAAGGATGCAGCCTGACTATAATAGACTGATTCAGCCGCACTCCTTCTAAATTTATTCCTAAGGCCGACTTATCTTGCACATTCGATCTAGTATAGAAAAATTGCTTGTGCTTGAGAAAATACCATCCCAGCGAACCGAGTTCCACGAAAACAAGTAAAAGCGCCAAGTTAATCGCAGCAATTTTGAGAATTTCTGGGATTTTTTTAATCAACTTAAAATCTTTCATATATCTATTTTGACTCTCTTACTACTTTAATCATTGAACTGGAAACATAGTCTGCCAATACTTCCTCTCCTACTGAATTGTAGTGGCAGCAGCCATCTTTGTAAACTGTTTCTTTGGTATTGTCCAAAATATTCACGGCGTTAAAAACATTAACCCCAGCTTTTTGCAAATCATCGATTTTAGACAACAGTACGGGATAACCTTTTCTCACCCCTTCAATGTAAGGACTATTCTTGTCGATCGCAATTTCGTCCTCCTTGGCGGTAAAGATTCGTTTAGTTTGATAATATTGGTTGGGCTGAATAAAGTGAAAATACTTAATCTTTCTACTTGATAAAATTTGATTCATCGCGATCGACGATTCGTACCAAATCGATGCTATTTCATTAAAAGCAGCAGCATCCGGCAAAACAAAGTCAGCTTTGGGAAGGTATACTATACCGCTATTTTCCGTGTTTTGGTTGGATTGTTTGACTTGCCGGTCATACTTGACAAGGGCTTTCTGGTAATTGTTGACTAATTGTTTCACTCTCAGCGAGGTAATAGCGTGACACAAAGCAATCTGACAAGTTTGCAAGTTGTCAATACCTGCTTTCAACTGTTTTTTAGTTTCGCTAATTTGCACGATCGAACTCATCGCTTCCGGCGACAAGTTGTTGTTGGCTAAACTCGTCAGCGGCTTGACGTGTTGAACGCTGGGCATTCCTATTTCTAATCCGGCTTTGTTGTTTAAATTTGACAGTGCTACTTCGTTAAAACCGTCAATATTGATGACTAAATCTAAATCTTGACCCAAGGCCAGAAAGTAATTTAAAATCAATAATTGTTGGGGTTGTTTGTAGCCACCGTTACAGAAATTCAAAATGACAATTTCTTTGTTGGCGAATTCTGGATAACTCTTTAACTTTTGAGAAAATCTTTTGGTGACGTATTCATCTACGGCAAAGTTGTTAGCAACAGAACCGCCGAAAATTCCTACAATCAATTGATTCTTATTAGTTTTAATAAACGGATATTCGTAGAGGGAATAAAAGCCTTCTTTGTTGACTTTTAATTTTAATTTTTCATTGGGAAAAGCACCTTGTTTGAGCACGTAGCCAAAAAACGGGTGCAGTCTTTCTACGATAGATTCATCTAGTCTAATTCCGAGCCTTTCAATGTCTTCTGCTACTTTTTCTTTGCCTTTGGTTCTGGTATAAAAAAACTGTTTTTGATTGACAAAATAAAAAGCTAGCGACAAAGCTTCCAGACAAATAAAAGCGATCGCCAAATTAACAGCGATTAAAGTTAATATATTTTTGCCTTTTTTGAACGAAGTTGAGTCTTTCATGTAATTTGACTGATTACGGTTGTTGTTTGGGGGCTTGAGACTGCTTCAAGTTTTCGCACAAATTGCGAGCAATCAAAATACTAGCAAGCCTGTGCCCGAGTTCATTCCAGTGACCCCCACAGGGTACAGAATTCTCAAAACCGTGGGCGCACACTTGAAATTTTTCAGTATAACCTTGAAACTGTTCGGATAAATTCAGTACCCGAAAACCTTCGCGCGCGCCCAATTTTTTTAGCCGCTTATCGGGATAAAACAAATCCTGAATTTTGTTTTTTCTCATAAAATTTTTTCGCCTCTGGGCATCCCGTTCAACTTGTATCGGATCGCCGATTGTCACAAGTAAGAAATCAGCATTTTTCTGCACGACTTCATTGCGAATCTCCACAATCAAACCTTCTGTTACCTTCCAGGCATCTTGCCAAGCTGCATCTTGAGGTGGAAGGAAGTTTTTGGTACTCAAACCGGAAAAATCTGCCGATAACTGCAGCTTTTTCTGGTCTAAATCAATTTTTTTGATGACTTGCAAAATGCGCGAATTGTTGACCAGAAAACTGGGCAATTTGTCTACGAATGAAATTGCTCTTGCGTTGCGGTCTATCGGTGCTAAATTGCGAAAAGACATATCCGGTACTAACTTGCCGCTAGCATTATACGCAAAAAATGGTCGATATTGGTCGTATTCTAGTTTGGGGGAATTGTTAATTACATCGTTGCCAATAAAAAATGCAAGAATTACAATATCAGGATTGTAATCCCACACTTTTTTTCGCAGCATTATCAATTCTTGAGCATTACCGTAACCCTGCACGCCGAAATTGATAACTTCAACATTTTTGCGTCCCTTAACAGCCTCGCAGTTGCCTAGCTTTCGTTCCAATTTCGACCAGAAAGTTTGTTCGACTGGTACGTGAATTGCTTCGGTGAAAGAATCGCCCAAAACTGCGATTCTGAGGGTATTGGGAGGTTTGGCTTTTGTGTGTTCGCGATCGCGCAAACCCTCACTATTCACCTGCACAAAACTCTCACCTTCGCCCTTCCACTCCCCGGATACACCGGGTTTGAGCTTCCAGCCCAAATCGGGATCGGCAGTGTGGAAACGAGTTGGCGCGGAGTCTACGAAAGCTCCAATTTTGGGGTAGCCCTCAACTCCCGCAACTCGCAATCCAACTTCACCAATTACCACCCCCATGAATAAACTACCGAGTATCAAACCTAAGTTGACACCCAAATTTTTCACTTTGCTCATTCTTTCAAAACAGCGTGTAAATAAACGGAGCAATCACAGAACCATGACTCAATACAATCAAAGCTCCCAAAAATACTAAAGTCACAATTAAGGGTATCAGCCAATATTTTTGGCGTTCTCTCATAAACGCCCACAAATCTTTGAGAAAGTCTAAAGTTGCTTCAAACACTTAGAAAGGACGCTCCATACTAACTTTGGTTCTTGCTTTGCTTGGGATGCGGTAGGTATCCATTTTCGGATTTAGTTTGCGCCGCATTGCATCTTCGCCAAACAGGTTTTTGATAACTCCCATCGGCCAAACTATCAGGTAAAAAACTATCCCTAGGACGATCGGCGTTTCGATCTTGTTGAGGAGCAGTCCAAACCGCATCCATGCGTGATAAACGGGATTCAGGGATTTTGGTGCAACCAATGCTAGCGCGACTAGCACTGCACCGACAGCCCAGGGCCACCAAGGTATAGAATGCCGCCGCAGTAAAGGTACTGCTAAACCGAACAGCAGTGCAATTAAGCCGCCAATTAGCAGCCCGAAATCGCGCAGGCCTTTTTGATCTAGTTGTTTAATTTCGTCGCTCATTAGAAATGGGGAATGGGGAATGGGGAATGGGGAATTGGGCTCTAGCGTTGCGGAGGGATGGGGAATTGGGCATCGGGCATCGGGCATCAGCCAAACAGGTCATTGGCCCGCGCAGACCCGCGCAGGGCATTAGGAATTGGGCAAACAGGCCCGCGCAGGGAATAGGAACTAACCAATAACCAATAACCAATAACCAATAACCACTAACTAATGACTACTGACTGCTGACTACTGACTGCTGACTAATGACTGATGACTGATGACTAATAACTAATCTAGTTCAAATTCATTTTTCCAAGCATCATCTTGTTTCCAAGGAATTTGTTCTGATTTAGGAATCAAGTAATTCTCTAAAACCAGATAGTCCATTTCGGTTCGCATGAAACAGCGGTAAGCATCTTCGGGAGTACAAACAATGGGTTCGCCTCGGACGTTGAAGGAAGTATTTACCAGAATCGAACAGCCCGATCGCTCTTCAAAATGGCTGATTAAGTCATAGTACCGAGGATTGGTTTCTTTGTGAACTGTTTGGATGCGAGCCGAGTAATCTACGTGGGTAACAGACGGAATTTCCGATCGCGGAATGTTGAGCTTGTCAATGCCAAACAACTGCTCTTGTTCGGGAGTCATGGGAATGCGGAGACTGGCTTTGACCGGTGCTACCAATAGCATATAAGGGCTAGAGTGGTCAATCTCGAAATAATCCGCAACTCTTTCGGCTAAAATTGATGGTGCAAAAGGTCGAAATGATTCCCGATATTTAATTTTCAGGTTCATCACAGACTGCATTTTAGCATTGCGCGGATCGCCAATAATCGATCGCCCGCCCAGAGCTCGCGGCCCAAATTCCATCCGCCCCTGGAACCATCCGACGACATTTCCCTGTGCCAAAATTTCCGCCAACTGTGGCATCAATTCGGCATCGTCCAATCGGTGATAACTAGCTTTGACAGCATCTAAATATTCAAGAATTTCTGCGTCAGTAAACCTTGGCCCCAAATAGGAACCGCGCATTTTGTCGTGACAAGTTAAATGAGCCACCGACTTCGCCACTGTTGCGACAGCTTGGCTTGCAGTGAGGACTTCAGTCCTCTCCTCCCCACTGGTAGTAAGGACTTCAGTCCTCTCCGGCTTAATATTATTATTTACTGCGAGTAACTCGTCGCCCACAGTACGAGTTTGTTCGCAATACTGATACCAAATCGCCAAAGCCGCGCCCAAAGCACCCCCAGCATCTCCCGCTGCTGGTTGAATCCAAATATCTTTGAAAATATTTTCCCGCAAAAGTCTGCCGTTAGCCACGCAGTTGAGAGCAACGCCGCCTGCGAGACAAAGATAATCGACATCCAATTCTTTTTTAACTGTTCTGCAAAGCCGCAAAACAACTTCTTCGGTAACAACTTGAATGGAAGCTGCAATGTCCATTTCCCGCTGAGTCAGTTGTCCTTCACCTTGACGCGGCGGCCCTTCAAACAGTTCGTCAAACTTCTTATTTGTCATGGTTAAGCCAACTGTGTAGTTGAAATAATCCATGTTTAAACGGAAAGTTCCGTCATCTTTGAGATCCATCAAATGGGTGAGAATTTTGTCTACATACTTGGGTTCGCCGTAGGGCGCTAAACCCATGAGTTTGTATTCGCCAGAGTTTACTTTGAAGCCTGTGTAGTAGGTGAAAGCTGAATAAAGCAAACCCAAGGAATGGGGAAAATCGATTTCCCACTGAGGTGTAAGTTCGTTGCCGTCTCCCAACCAAACCGAGGTTGTTGCCCACTCGCCTACGCCGTCGAGGCACAAAACGGCGGCTTTTTGGAATGGGCTGGGGAAAAATGCTGAGGCTGCGTGGGATTGGTGGTGCTCGGTAAATAGCAGAGATGGCAGTTTATTGGTTTTGCAGTTGCCTATTTCTGCGAGATCTCTTTTGAGCATGGTTTTGAGGTAAAGCTTTTCTTTCAGCCATATGGGCATGGCGGCTAGGAAAGAGCGAAAACCTTGGGGTGCGTAGGCTAAGTAGGTTTCGAGAAGGCGCTCGAATTTGACTAATGGTTTGTCGTAAAAGACTATGCGATCGACTTCCCGCAATTCTATGTTCGCTTCTTTTAGGCAATAGGCGATCGCATTCTTGGGAAATCTGGCGTCGTGCTTTTTGCGGGAAAATCTTTCTTCCTGCGCTGCGGCGATAATTTCTCCATCGCAAATTAAGGCTGCGGCGCTGTCATGGTAGTACGCCGAGATTCCAAGTATGTTCATCGCTCTCCTTACAAATCGCTATGCGCTCGTATCTGAGTATTTAGAATAGCTAATGATTATAGCTTTAGTGGTGCTGATTTGGAATTGACTTTTGCGATCGCCTCCAATTTTACTTAAATTTTACCGAAATAAATCTCGGGGCGCGGCCCTCAACCGTCTCACACCAGCCAGCTAGCGCCTGCGAATCCTGCGCCCCCAAGCTCTCAAGTAAGTGGCCGCGGGGAATTGATAAAATTCGCCTACCAACCACAGCACTATGCCTAAATGGGACAAAAAGGCTAAACCAGTCCAAGCTGCGGGCAGCCACGACAAGCGGCTGCCGGGAACCGGGGGAAAATAGTAAGCTGAAAGTCCGAGCAAGGTTGTGGGAAGGAAGATGAGACCGATCGCTGCAGCAAAATAAGGCCATCCGAATTCTACGCCTTCGAGGTGTGCTCCTATCCATTTTTTGCCGTTCCAGTGCCAAGTTACGGGCGGCTGGCGATCGGCCATTTTGAGCGATTGCCTTTCTTCGCTGGCGGTAAAAATGTGCTGGCAGAAGTTGCAAGCTAGGGCTTCCATCATCGGCATCGTAGCAATTTCACCGGTGCGACAGACGGGACAGGGATATGTATCTTGAGAGTTGAAAGGTCTGGTTGATTTTTTGAAACTTTGCATGGATCGGGCGGTTTGTCAAGATATTGAGCGATCTTAACAGAGTACAGAAATTGTATGTTGCGTGAATTTTTTTTGTAAGTCGCAGAATATTTGATAGTTGGGTGGGGGCGGGTTTTGCCTGTAGATTGTTCGTGATTTCAGAGACAGCTACAGAATGATTGATCCTAATAATGACCGAATAATGACCGAAAGATAATTTTAGTGTGCAGTGTATCTTATGTCTCTAAAATCTATCATGACTATAGCCTTTCAAGCGAAAGATGAGGTATGCCGAGGTATGCTGCAACCCTTACATAGTCAAGCTTTTTATGGCAAAACTGGTACCTCACCTTTTAGAGAAAGGCTATAATGACTAATCGCTACCCAACGCACTTAGTGGTTAGCAATTCCATCGCATCGGAAATAAAACACGACCCGCCAAACTTATTTAGCACGGGTCTAATATGTTCTGCAACTGCCGATATTTTATCGGGCTCGCAAAAAGCCAGTACGTAAATATTATCCAGCATTGTCATTGCTAAATCGCGCGATCGAGTACCCCTGGTGCTTTTGCCTGCGACACCCCTAATCACTGAATAACCGGGAACGCCAGCTTTTTCTAAACCGTCTAAAATCTTTGGAAGTTCCACCGAGTTCGCAATAATTTCTATCCTTTTAACTGTCTCCATCGGTTCACCTCCAAAATATATTGATTGCGTATAGATACGTGGGAATGCCTACAATGATGTTAAACGGAAACGTCACTGCTAAGGCTGTTGAAATGTAAAGGCTCGGGTTAGCTTCGGGAACCGTCAGCCGCATTGCTGCCGGTACTGCGATGTAAGAAGCACTCGCGCACAATACTGAAAACAGCAGGCTATTTCCCTCGCCCATTCCGATTGATTTTGCTATGACTAAACCAATTCCTGCGTTAGCGATGGGAATGAGGATTGCAAAGCAGATTAGAAAAATTCCTGCTTCTTGCAAATCTTGAATTCTGCTCGCGGCAACCAAGCCCATGTCTAACAAGAAAAAAGTCAGAACGCCATAAAACAAATCTTGAGTAAAGGGACTTAAAACTTCCCAGCCGTGTTCTCCTGTCAGTATCCCCATAATTAGGCTGCCAATTAGCAGAAATACTGAACTGTTTAGAAAGGCTTCTTTGATCACTTCTGACCAAACTATTTCTCGCTTTTCTTCTTCGCCGCCGAATACGCTGACGAGAATTAGGCCGACGATAATTGCTGGGGATTCCATTAATGCTAGCGCTGCTACCATGTAACCGTCAAAGTCGATGCCCTGTGCTGTGAGGAAGGAGGTTGCGGTGATAAAGGTGACGGCGCTGATGGAACCGTAGGTGGCTGCGATCGCCGCAGCATTGTAGGAGTCGAGTTTAATTCTCAGTATAAAGAAAGTATAAACTGGTACGAGGGCAGACATCAACATTGCTGCCAAAATTGTCAGGGCGACTTGCTGGTCAATGCCGCTTTTGGACAGTTCGACGCCGCCTTTAAATCCGATCGCAAACAGCAGATACAGGGAAAACAGTTTGGGGATGGGGGCGGGAATTTCTAAATCGGATTTGAGAAAAATTGCTGCCATTCCCATGAAAAAAGCTAAAACTGGTGGATTTAAGATATTTGACGCTACTAGACTCAAATCCACGATCGTTAACTCCCATTTTTGATTTTTTTAATATTGTTTCACCCATAATTGTTGCACGAGAAGCGATCGATGGCGCGATCGAACCTTTGACTCCGAAAGCTCGATCGGACTAAATACGGCTGCGGGTGTGCAGTAGACACCCGCAGCCGTTGTAGGGTATGCAGCACACACCCGCAGCCGTTGTTTTTTAACTCACTAAGCCACTGCCAAGTAAGATTCTAGGGCTTCGGAATCGCCGATCAACTTGCCGTCGATAAATACTTGCGGCACTGTTGTAGCACCAGTAACGGCCCGGAGCGATCGGGTTGTGATGTCTTGGCCGAGGACGATTTCTTCATAATCCAAGCCCTTTTCAGTCAGCATGGCCTTAGCCTTAGCGCAGAAGGGACAGCCTACTTTTGTAAACACCGAAACCACCTTCGGCTTGGTTGCTGAAGAGTTGATGTACTTGAGCATCGTCTCAGCATCGGACACCTTGAAAGGATCGCCCGGTTCCTCCGGTTCAATAAACATTTTCTCAACCAAACCATCTTTGACCAGCATCGAATAGCGCCAAGACCGCTTTCCAAAGCCTAAATCTGTTTTATCTACCAGCATTCCCATGCCTTCAGTAAACTCACCGTTACCGTCGGGAATTAACGTCACATTGTTTGCTTCTTGGTCTTTTGCCCATTCGTTCATCACAAAGGTGTCATTGACGGACATACAAACGATTTCATCTACGCCATTTTCTTTGAAAACCTTCGCCAATTCGTTGTAACCGGGGAGGTGCGTTGAGGAACAAGTGGGAGTAAATGCTCCCGGTAGCGAGAACACCGCTACGGTTTTGCCTGCAAACAAGTCATCGGTGGTGACATCCACCCATTCGTTGTCTTTGCGAGTGCGAAAGGTGACTTTGGGTACTCTTTGACCTTCTTTGTTAGGCAGCATAATTTTGAATCCTTGGGTATTTGGGTTAAATTGCTTCGTTCATCATAGCGTACTCATAACGAGTATGACTTGTCAATGGGGGCGGGTTTTTTCTTGGGACTGCGGAGCGCGAGTCAGTTGCTCGTCTTTGCGACAGCTTGGCGATCGAGCAGATTTAAAACTTGCTGTTTAGGGCGATCCCATAGCTGCAAGCTTCGCTAACGCAAATTCTGTCTCCATGCCTTTGCTGCTGCTAGCGGATGAGGATTTTTGACACATTCTGTCAACAGCTCGATATCAAGTTCCGGTAGCAATTCGCTGTTTGTGATTAATTCATAACCGCAGTTTGACACAAACTCAACCGGAATCTCTTCTCGCAAATGGTAGATCGAAAATCTCTCATTTCGCCAGAACCAAACCTCTCGCACATTCAACCTTCTATAGAGTTCTAGTTTATTGATGCTGCCACTGGTAACAATCACTTCAATTACCAAGTCGGGAAATTCTTTATCTGTGCCAATACAGTAAGCTTCATCCGGTTCCGTACCGCCACTTTTTTCCTCTTGCCGCAGAGTTGTAGAGCCAAAAGGGAAATATTCAATATCAGCTTCTACAAAATAAATTTCCAGCAGATTTCCAATGCGAGTTTTACCATTTTCATGGCGGCGAGAAGGTGACATAATTTCTAAAACTCCATCTAAATAAGTAACTCGATATCCCGCAGCATCTCCAATCCGATTTACCAGTGTCTCGTATTCTTCCCAGTTCACCGTATCCGTGATGTAGCGCTCTTCGGGATCTTGGCGTTGGAGTGCTTGTTCTTTAAGTAATGTATCTAGCTCGATTGTCAGCATTAGTATTACCTCATTACAAGTTGTTCTAATTTTAGCAGACGGCGGTTGAAACCAGGTTTACACAAACTTTCGTGAGCCGGACGCAGTGTAAAGAGAATAACCGAACTTTAATCACCTTTTATTCAACCGGCGTCGGCAGGTTTTGTTCGTATCCACGCGGTTTCAACCGCCGTGTTATCTTATTCCCAATCAAACTTTCTCCCCAAATACTCCTCTAATTCCTGATTGTAAGGTTTAAAATAATCGCTCAAGCAGCAGCGAACCGACTCATTTACTCGCGGATAAAAACCAGGATTAGCATTTTGATATTCAGGTAATTGATATTCCGGCAAATCTAAAAATTCTAAAACTTGCTGAACAGTCGCCGCCGCCTTTGCATAAAAATCTTCACTTTTCAAAATTAACAACTGTTCTCTGGGAAAGCAAGCCAGCCAATTTTTAATAAATTCTATATACCTACCGCGAGCTAAATAATTCCCCGGTTCTTCGCCGATGATGTATTCTGGATTTTGATTCAACCGTTCAATTTCATCGCTAATTGCCCGATCGAGCGATCGCCCTTCCCAATTCAAGCCCTTTAAGCGGTAGAAATGAGAAATCGCGCGATCGACCGGATTTCGCAACAGCACAATCAGCTTAGCCTCTGGAAACGCGCTGTAGAGACGTTTCGGCGCTTCCCGACAGTCAAAATAACTTGGACTAGCCTCACCCGTCACAAACTCGCCTCCCTCCGGCATTTGCGGGAAATGAGCCAAATACCAATCAATTCCCCTGTGAAAATGCCACGAGAAAAAATCCATCTCCTTTTTAATCGGAGTCAGAATTTGCGGGTGTTGAGCTAAATAAGTGTACAGAGAAGTCGTGCCGCACCGCTGAGAACCTATAATTATAAAATTAGGAAATTTAACTTTATCTGTTGTTTTTGTAAGAGGCAAATTGCCTGTATTTTTAAGTAGAGCAGATGCCAAAGTTTGTTTGTAACTAGCAGTTTGATAACAATCAATCGCCTCAGCAATTTTGTCTTGTCTCGTCAAAACTTCCCCCAAATTCAAATAAGGCCAAAAAGCCTCCGGTTGAGCTTCCACAACTTCGCGGCACAACTTCTCAACTTCATCCAGCTTGTTTTGCTCAACCAAAACTTCCCACAAATTGTAATAAAACCACCAAGGATTATCGGGATTTATTTGGATTGCTTGCAAAAATGCCGCCGCCGCTTCCTCCCCATATTTTTGCTGGCTCAAAACCGCACCTAAATTGTAATATGACCAGCAATCATCGGGTTTTTGGGCGACTGTGGCGCGGGCGGAGGCTAAAGTGCTAACGTACTTTTCTTGCTGCTGTAACAACTCCTCTAATGCCACTGACAGTTCTGCACAACTCGGAGCGTATGTCAAGAGAAGTTGGTAAAAAATAATTGCGCTTTTTGGGCGATCGTACTTTCCTAAATTTTTTCCTAACTGCAAATAAAACTTCCAATTTTCCGGTGTAATTTGCAATTGACACTGTTCTAATACTAACTTTAAATCTGACTTGGTTTGTCCGAGAACATACCCCAATTTATCATAAATTCCCGGCAAACTTCCGTCAATTTCCACAGCTTTTAAATACGCAGCAATAGCTTCATCCCACTGTTTGAGTTGAGTTAAAGCATCGCCCAAATTGCAGAAAGACCAAGCAAAATCCGAGTTGAGAGCAATCTCGCAGCGGTAAGCCACAGCAGCCTCTTCCCATTCCCGAAGTTTCAGCAAAGCATCGCCCAAATTGTGATAAGACCACGAAAAATCGGGATTTAACTCAACAGCTTTTTTGTACGCGCAGACAGCATCCTCCCATTGTTCGAGTTTCAGCAAAACATCGCCCAGATTGTGATAAGACCAAGAAAAATCAGGATGTAACTCAACAGCTTGTTTGTAAGCAGCAACAGCCTCATCAAACCGACCGCTTTCTTGCAGGGAATTACCCAAATTATGGTACTCATTATTCATGCAAAACTCCTGCCAAACTGATTAACTTCTCCAAAGATTGCACATCCACGCGCATATCTTTATGTCCCAAATATTTATGAGTTCCATCATCAACCAAATCACCAATTAAATAGTAATGTTCCAACTCGCACAAATTGCTGATAGTCCAAAAACAAGTTGGTACATAAATCGGAGAAAAAATCTCAATTACTTTAGTTCCCGGAGTGCAAAAAACTAAATTAGTCAATCCCCCTCCGTGAGGTGCAACAACAACTTTAGCAGCAGCCAAACACGCTGCTTGTTCTGGTATCGACATCGTTTCCAGATTGACACTGTGAAACCCAAACTTTTCTAAACAGCCGACAACCTCTTCCTCATTGACAATTCGCCTGTATGATGCTTTTTCGCGGCTGATATAAATTCTTTCTGAATAATCTGTTTTTAGCGGTGGCCGATCATTTAAAAATAGTTGTTTCAGATATTCGCACTTCCATTTAGAGGTTCCAGAAGCACCCTCGCAAATTGAGGGAACTATTAATTTATCCGCTGTCAAGTGAGGGTGGTAGCGACTTTCTACAATTTTTTGTGGTGGAATTCCTAAAATATTTAAAGTTTCTTTTTCATAGGCCGTGTCGCAAGCGTTGATAACAAATTTATCTATGGTTTCTATCAATCCGCTGCGCTGCAAAAGATGGAACCGCGTCACCACGTCAAACATCCAATGAAAATAGGCTGCTGCTCCCCAGCGAGCAGATAGAAAAGCCACATTTCCCTGGACGTGTTCGATGGGAGTCAATTTGTCGGAAGTTATGACTAATTCTGGACAACCGGTGGAAATATCGACAACAAGTTTATTGTCTGAAGTAATGGCACAGCTAGTCCCAATATCTGCCCAAGCTCGTCCGTTTGGTATGACAGCAACAAAAGTTTTTTTTGTATAATAAGTAGTATCTTCCCAGCATTTTTTGTTGCTGTCGATTGTTGTGGAATCGGATAAAATAATTTGACTTGCGGGATAGATGTCAATGCAATTAATGTTCGGATCTAAATCTGCTGCAATTGCCAAATCCTCGGTAAATCCACAGTATTTTTTGATTACATTTAACGGCAACATTTTATAGCCAAATTTTATGATATCGGCTTCATCAACTTCTCCTTGTTGTTCCAGAGCATACCCTATATTATCGTAAGCTTCAAACAAATCGGGTTGAATTTGCAGGGCTTGAACTAAATTAATGATTGCAGGTTCCCAGTGCTGTTTTACAATTAAACTCAAACCCAATCCTTCGTAACACCAACAGGATTTTGGATCGAGATTTATGCCTTTTTCGTAAATGGCGATCGCCCTTTCCAATTCCCCTTGATTCCGCAGCGCATCGCCCAACTTTTTGTACAGCCAACTCTCATTGGGTTCTAGCTCAACAGCACGGCCAAAAGCCACCGCTGCTTCCGGCCAATTTTCTTGTTTTTCTAGAACTTCGCCCAAACTATTGTACAGCCAACAATCATCGGGATTTAATTCAATAGCTTTGCGGTAAGCATCCGTCGCCTCTTCCCAATTTTCTAGTGCAACCAAAGCCTTACCTAATCTCTCGTAAGACCAACAAAAATCGGGATTCAGTTCAACTAACTTGTGGTAACTAACAGCAGCGTTTTCCCACTCAGAAAGCTCCATCAGCGCATCGCCTAAATTATTGTAACTCCAACAAAAATCGGGATTTAATTCAATCGCTTTGTGGTAAGCAGCAGCGGCTTCGCTGTATTGCTCGATCGCCTGTAAAGTTTCCCCCAAAAAGTGGTAAGCCCAACTAAAATTAGGGTTAAGCGCGATCGCCCTTCGGTAAGCGGCCCCAGCTTCCTCAAACAAATCTTTTGCTTGCAAAGCTTTACCCAACTTGTGGTGAGTCAAGTAATTCTCAGACTTAATTTTGATAGCTGTTTGATAGCGGGCGATCGCCTCATCCAAATAACCCGTATTTGCCGCAATATCCCCCAACTTTTCCCAACCCAGAGACAACATAATTTGCTCTTCGCCCAATTTTTGATTGTCCGTTTTTTTGACAATCAGTTGATAGCCTTTGTGTACTACTTCTAACTGACTGCTAAACATCTCCAAAAAAACATCGATTCCAATTTTAGTATCTTGCTCCGGGCTATCGGGAAAAGTAAACTCGTAATCGTCAAAAATCATCAATCCGCCAACTTTTACCAACCTCCAAGATAAAATCGCATCTTGCAAAGCGCTGGTGGGTTTGTGACAGCCGTCAACGTAAGCAATATCGTAAAATTCTGAATCCAAATTTACTAACAAATCTTGAGAGTAACCTTCTAATTCAATTACTTTCTCGGCGACTCCTGTTTGAGCAATATTACCCTTAAAATGTTGCTGAAAATACAAATCAATACAAGTAATTTTTGCCGTCGGATTAGTTAAAATATTATCCAGCAGCCAGCAAGCCGACATTCCTTGAAAACTGCCGATTTCCACAACTTGAAAATCAGCAATTCCGGTAAACTGCTGCAAATGCCGTTTCCAAATAGGAATATTGTGGGTAAACCAATCTTGGGTAAATTGATAATTTTTCGCCGCACATTCTGGCCAACCTCTCAATTCACTGGCTTTTTGGTGGCAAATAATTGCTTCGGCCAATTCTCCTAATTGCGGTAGAATATTGCCTAAATCATTGTAAGCCTTAGAGTTGCTCGGATCGATTGCGATTTGGTGGCGGTAAGCAGCGATTTCTGCGTACAATTCCTGTTGTTTCGCCCGCACTTCCTGAAGTTTGGCGACAACTTCCGCAGCATTGGGATCGATTTTGATGGCCATGCTATAAAATACGATCGCACCTTCCAACTGCTTCTGTTTCGCTAAACTGTTGCCTAAATTTATAAAAAATTCCGCTCCATCCAACTCAATTCCCAGCAATTTGTGGTAAATTTTCCCGCTAGCAAGTGGCTCAATATCTTGACAGTAAACTGCGATTGTGCTATCTAAATCAGAGTCGCTGCGCTGCCGCAAAACATATCCCAATCTCTGATTGATTCCCGTCAAATTCGGTTCGAGTTGAATGGCGTGGAGGTAAGCGCTAACAGCTTCATCCCAGGATTTCTCGCAGGTTAAAGCAATTCCCAAATTGCAGTAAAACCAAGGAATATCTGGATTGATAGCAATGGCTTGGCGGTAACAACTAATAGCTTCTTCCCACTGTTGTTTTTGAGCCAAAGCTTCGCCTAAAGAATTGTGCGCCCAATAGGAATTATGATTAAGTTCCAGAGTCTGACGGTAACATTTAATTGCGGCATCAAACTCGCGTTTCTGCGCCCAAACATTGCCCAAACCAAGGTAAGCACGGGCGTAATTCGGATTGATTTCGAGGCTTTTGCGGTAACAGGCGATCGCCCGATCGCATTCTCCTCGCTCAGCCCAAGTTTTGCCCAAACTGTGGTAAGATTCAAAAGAATCTGGATTGATGGCAATGGCTTGACGGTAATTGGCGATCGCCTCATCCCACCGCTTCTGACCTACCAGCATTTCCCCCAAATTGTGATAAGCTGTTGCCAGTTGCGGGTTTAACTCAATTGCCCGCGAATAACTTTCGATCGCTTGTGGAAAATTGCCCAATTCAACTAAACTATTTCCCAGGGTGACGTACTCGTCAGCAGTTGCCCAATTCGGCTCGATTTTAAAAGCTTGATACCAACACTCAGTCGCCTTTTCTCGCTTCTCCAACTGCGTCCAAACTTTCGCCAACTGTCGGTAAGCAGCAGCAAAATTTGGCGCTAGGGCGATCGCTTTTTCACAACTGGCGATCGCCTTTTCCCACTGTTTCGCCTGAGAATACAAAATGCCTAAATTAGCGTAAACTTCCGGCAAATTTGGATTGCGATCCAGCGCCGATTCATACCACTGCTTAGCTTGTTCAATTTCACCTCGCACCTGCATCACCTTTCCCAGCGTCTGACAAGCATCAGCGAAATTCGGTTCAATTTTCAGCGCAGACTCGCAAGCAGCAATCGCCTCATTAAATCTTCCTTCAGCTAAATGAACTTCTGCTTGCCGATTCAAATCAACCGCTGCTTTTTGCATCTTCTCAATCGAGGGCATAATTAAATTTACTCCACGCGCCAGCTAACCCAAACCAACCACTTCAACCATTCTTTTGAGCGAACTCAAGTTCACCAAAATATCCTCAGTCAGTGAATTTTGATACATTAACTGTCTAATAGGATAGCATTCAAAAGCCTCGCCCGCCAAGTAATAATGATTTAACTTCAAATGTTGACTAATTCCCCAGTAATAATGGCTGATATAGTGAGGCGACACCAACTCAATTACTTTAGTTCCCTGCCGACAAAAAATCGTATTAGTTAAGCCGCTACCGTGGGCGGCAACTATCACATCCGCAGCCTCAAAATGAGCAATTTGTTCTACCAAAGACATCGATTCAGGGAAGATAGAAACAAAGCCATATTGTTCCAAAATCTCAACCACATTTTCCTCGTTCAAAACTCGGCGATACCTTGCTTTGTGACGGCTGATATAAATGCGTTTTGGATAACTCGAACCTGGGATAATTTTCGTGAGAAACTCCCGCCTCAAAAAATCCATCGCCCACCCAGGCGGCCAGCCCAAATATCCCGCAAAAGAAGGTACAATTAACTCTGTTGCTTGAAGGTGAGGCAGGCGATCGCTCTCCAAAACCTTTGCTTCGGGAATGCCCAGAATTTCGAGACTTTCCCGCTGAAATTGGTGCTGACAACTATTCACCAAAAACCAATCAATCTCTGCCAAATCCCTACCGCTTTGCCGCAGCAATTCAATTCGCGGCAAAACGTCCACCATCCAGTGAAAATAGACATTTCCCGACAAGCCAGAAAGCACCGCCACCACGCCCTCAATTTGTTTTAAACCTGGAAAAGATTCTAAGTCAAAAACGCTATGTTTTCTCACATCATGCTTGTCGCATCCCGGCAACAAATCAGGATAATCTCTCGACACATCAGCCAACAAATAATTATCGGGAGTAATGACAGCGATCGCCTTAGAAATCAGCCAATAATTTTGCTGCGGCACAATCCAAACTCGCCCGTGGGGAATCTGTGCCACAAAAGTTTTTGGCGCATCTACAGGTATCGGTTTCGAGTTAGACAAACGGCAAACTCCCCAACCGAGATGCACCGGATCGAACCACTTAGAAATTCGCTGCAGACACAGCCCGCAAGTCAAACCGCCACAATCGGAATTTGCCAATTGGGAATGAGCAATTGGCAATTGGGAATTAGCCAAAACTTCGGCGTTTGCTGTCTGGGCTTCCCAAACTATTTCTACATAATTCCCAGCATCCAATTTGGCATTAACCAACCAATCCCAAGTCGATAGATAAATACCGTGAGGAAGTGCGATCGCACTTGTTGCTATTGCCAGAGAGTTCCCTGTTTGCGATAGTTGAGTATACCCGCAGCTTTGCAATTCTAAAACTTTTTGATAATAGTCGATCGCCCGTTGCCAGCGCCCCTGTTTTTCCAGGACTTTTGCCAACTCTACATAAACCTGCGGTAGAGCTGGTTGAACCGTCAAAGCCATGTGGTAAACTGCAATGGCCGCAGTCAGGCGCTTTTGCTGTACCAAGCAATTGCCCAGCCGCCAGTAAAGTTCTGGATTTTTCGGATTAATTTGCAAAGCTTTTTGATAATAAGCCGCGGCAGATTCAGCACCGCCGTACTCTGTTAAAGCGTTGCCCAAATGCAGGTAAATTGCTGCTAAATTATCGCAAATTTCAGCAATTGGTAATTGGACATCGGGCATCGGCCAAACAGGGCAATTGGGCATTGGGCGTTGGGCATTGGGCATTGGGCGTTGGGCATTGGGCATTGGTAAGGGGGAATCGGTAATTAATCTTCCCTCTTCCCTCTTCCCTCTTCCCTCTTCCTTCTTCCCTCTTCCTTCTTCCGACGGACTTACATCCGTTACATCCGTTACATCCGCTACATAATCCGTTGCCGAACTTCCCTCTTCCCTCTTCCCTCTTCCCTCTTCCTTCTTCCCTCTTCCTTCTTCCGACGGACTTACATCCGTTACATCCGTTACATCCGCTACATAATCCGTTGCCGAACTTCCCTCTTCCCTCTTCCCTCTTCCCTCTTCCTTCTTCCCTCTTCCTTCTTCCGACGGACTTACATCCGTTACATCCGTTACATCCGCTACATAATCCGTTGCCGAACTTCCCTCTTCCCTCTTCCCTCTTCCCTCTTCCTTCTTCCCTCTTCCTTCTTCCGACGGACTTACATCCGTTACATCCGTTACATCCG